>CAYJCQ010000045.1:0-6056 GCA_964368725.1 uncultured Candidatus Saccharibacteria bacterium | reverse complement strand
AAATCGGCGCAGGAAGCTCATGAAGCAATCCGCACAACTTCGGCATGTTCGGTTCTGCCGCTGCACACTTCTTCGTACGTCGGCTTTTCTTTCATTCCGCCGGAGTACCCGGGAGTAACCGAAATAATGCCTTTAAGCATCTTAAAGACCGCCTCGGTGCACCAAAAGCACCCACCGCCAAATACAATTACCTTATTCACAAACTTATTGCAAAACCCTCAACGTCCCCCACTGCCCGAGCGCCCTGTGATTTGGTTTCGAGCAATAATAGACAAATTCTCCCGCCTTATCCGCGGTAAATTCAATCACTACCTCCTGATCGAGCGGTGTCTCTTCAAAAATGCTGTATTCATCCAAAGTAAAATCATGCGTGCCCTTGGTATTCGTAACCTTGATGCTCACTCGGTCGCCTTTGTTCACGACGATTTCCTTCAAAGAAAACTGCGGCGCGGGCTTGCCGTCCACCATCTCAAAGAAAGAGGTCATCGTAAACTCTCTTACCGGCGCTTCCGTCATTGCGTCAATCGACGCCGCTTCTTCCTCAAGCGTCATCTCTTCGGAATCTGACCCAACGACACCGCGATCATCCACGACGCCGCGGCTTCCCTCTAAGAAAACATAAGCCACAACCGCGACCACAATCAAACCTGTCAAAATAAGCCATTTGTTTTTATCCATAGTTTTTTAATTGTATCAAGACGACTTTTTAGAAACAAGTCCTATAATTAAACCGGATATTCCTACAATTAAGTGAAGTATTGTATCCAGACGGTTGAATGCGTCCAATCCCCCGAAATCAGGGAAAAGCCAGCCGAATAAAGCAACAAAAGAAAAGAAGGCGCCGTTTGCGATCGGAAAAACCCTCCACCATGCTTCACTCCTCCAACCAAGCCAAACTACTATAATTCCCAGAATACCGTGGAATATTTTATGCATTGTCTCCGGCCGGAACCCGAATTCTAGATAATCGGAGATAAACGAAAAGACGACGAGAATAAAAAATATTCCGATTATACGTGTATACCATTTTGCAAATGATAACGTTTTCATCGTCATATCATCTTCGTACCGATGTCATCTCACGAGCAATCCTATTGGCAATTTGCCGAGGAGTTAAAACCGTAGAGTTAAAAATTATTGCTCCGCCGTTTTTATTCTTAAAATATCTAGTTATATTCCTTAAAGACTTCGCTTGTGATACTTTTGTTTTTGCCGCCTCCGCCTTCGGCCGCCTGCTCAGACGAGCAAGTAAAATCTTCCGCGGCGCCTCTATCTGATACATAAACAGGCGCATTTCGTTCTCTTTTGCTAATTCAATATACGGAAGCACACACCTCTTCTCCATGAAGCCCTCGTCCAAAATAATGTTTAGACCATTCTTGATATACTCTTTGCACATCGCGCGTACCACGCGATCAGTCATAGCGACATCCTTGGGCGCTCGATCAAAATCGGAAACGAACCATTTGATTCTGTCTTTTCCTATAATTGCCGTCCTGGAGAGTTTGTTACGCAAAAGCTTGGCAACCGTAGTCTTTCCGCCTCCCATCGGGCCATCAATGATAGCAAAAAATTGTTTCATATTGTTTCATATTGATTCTATCCTTTCATTATACAACACCACGTTAGTAAACTAACTCTCGATCGCGAAGTAGTTTACTAAAGCCCCAATTCTTTCCGTATATCATTAGGTATCGGAATTTCCGTGCCGGGCTTGGAGATACCCGGATACCGCCAGGCGCTGATCATAAGGAGTCTGCCCCGACGCTCACGGTCGGGGCTCCGACCCCCGACATTGATGTCGGGGCGTCGGAGGTACATTACCCAAATTTCTTCTTTCTTTTTGCCCCGATCATTGCGCTTCATAACCGCGACCGTCTGCGGCGCAATCCCCTCCTCTTTTCGCTTCGGAGCATTCAAAACGCTTCGGATTTTTTGTTCCGAAAGGCCATAGAAAAGCATTTTATTTTTGATGTGGTTTGTCCAGGAAAAGCGCTGGTCGTCCTTGGGAAACTTAAAAAACATAGCTATACTTAAATTATATCAGTATGCGGAACTTTGCCCGGCGCGCCCTACTCGGCATTATACTCCTCTTATCGCTCACGCTTTCCGGAAGCGCGGGAGAATGGAATATCTATAAAATCTTACCCCTGGCTCTTGAAGCAATTCTGATCCTTATTATCTACGCCTGGGGGAAAGAACTCGTCGGGCGATGGTGGGCGTTACTGCCCGCGTTTCTTATAGCTTTTTCGCCGGCGCTCCTTTACGGCGCAAGCGGAGACGGCTCGGATATCGCGAAATCTATAGCGATTAACGCCTCGCTCCTTTCATTGCTCGGAATGCTTGCCAGCCCTTCCGCCCAAAAAATCATTATCGCGAGCGCGACTCTCGGCGTCGGAATAACGCTCACGCCTGACGCTATAACGCTTCTGCCCGTCTTGGTCGCCGCGACCACACTATATTATTTTACCGCAAAACAGCGGCGCTTCGGCCAGCTTTTCGCGGCGATCGCAGCAGCAATCGCGGTAACCATCGGCCTTGATATGATACTCGGCCTTGACGCTACAAAAATTTTTGAACTGTCGGAAACCGGCATCGGCTGGGGTTCGGCTATAAAATCCATCATCCTGCGGGAACCGCTGCCTTCTTTGCTTCTGATTGCCTTCTCGCTTACCTCTCTGCTGGGGCGCGGAATAATATCGTTTTTTAAAATCGCGTTAAGGAAACACGTCGGCGTCCGGGAGTACCTGGAAATGCGCGTAAATGAAACCGCCATGCTTATGCTCATATTTTTCTGGATCCGCAAACTGGCGCTTGACGCTGAATTTGAAGCCCAATCGGCGCTGACGATTCTTCCTTCCGTCTACATACTCGCCGTCTCGGCAGTACGCCGTTATTTCAGTTTGGATGAAGTACGCAAAGCCAAAAACGTGATGCTAAAGATTTTTGTTCTCCACGAAGAACTTATTAAGCTTTCCATCAAGTCGCTTCTCCTTGCGGCTGTTGTCTTCTCATATTTAATAACAGCCCTCATAGCAGCGCCCGACTTCGCAGAATACCAAAATATCCTCAAAAAAATATTCTCCGGAAACTAACGAACGTAAATCTTATTTTTGACCGTCAAATCCGCGTAACGGATCGCCTCCGGCGCCTTCTTTGAAAAAAGCTCCTTAAGCGCGTTAACCGAAGATTCGTCAAAATCAAACCGCAAACTGTATTTAAGAACCGGGCCCTCATGCGTCTTAAAAGACACCGAATCGCCCTCACGGTTAAACTCTACCCTATCTCCCGTTAGCCCAAGCCCGCTCGATACCTCAAGAACCCGCTTCAAGCGCCCAAAACGGATACTGTCCAGAACCGCGCCGCCCAAAGCAGGACGGGCGCTCGGCGTTGAAGTGGAAACGTCCGTATTTTCAAAAACAGTGATAAAAAGCTGGCCGGCCGCGAGCGGCGCTTCTTCAAAAAGAATGCCATCATCTTCGTCCGTCCAGAAACACTCACTGTCTATGGCAGCGATTTCCGGTTCGCCAGCGATAGTATTTGCTTCTGAAAATTGAAAACACCAGATTCCGAAACGTTCCCGCCGGCTGACATGGAGGGTAACCGACCGCTCTAAAAAATCTTTTTGAACCTCAATGCCGCTCATATCCGGACCCAAAACCGGAAGCTCGTTCGGCCAAGCCAAAAAATTATCAATGCCTAAAAAACGCGCGGAGGCGTTTTTATAAATAAACGGTTCCAGGGCGCCGATAAAAGCGGATCTTTCTGATTGCGGAATCCCCAGAACGTCAACCCTGGTAAGCCAAAAGACGGGTGTCTCGCGCGCGACATAGACGGCCCCTATTGCCGCCGCGCCGATAAAAAGGAAAATAGCGTAAGAGACAAGGCGCAGCCGAAACCAGTATTTACGCCTTTCTGATTCCGAAAAATATAATCTCATAGCCGCCGGGATTTAACAATGGTTCTGCTTCATGCCAATACGCGTTCAATAAGCGGATTGATGCGCGTCATTATTTCATAGTGGCTGGTGCCGATCTTGTGAGCCATTTCGTACGCGGTAATTTCATCAGCACCCTGCTTGCCTAGAATCACGGCGACGTCTCCGGCTTTACACGGCGCGCCAGTCACATCAACGATTATCAGATCCATGGAGACCCTTCCTAAAACCCTTGCGCGTCTGCCGCGAATCAAAACCTCGCCGATACTGGACAATCCTCTGTCAAAACCATGCCAATAGCCAATGGGTATAACCGCTGCTTTTTTAGATTTCCAGACGCGTTCCGCCAAGTCGTAGCCGACATAGCCGCCTGATTCTATATTTTTAACTTCAGTTATGTAAGAATGCCACGCAAGCGCCGGCACAAACCCAATCTTATCTCCAAGCTGCGCCTCCAGTTCCTTGGACGGATAAAAACCGTAAAGACCGATGCCCGCGCGCACCGCGTCCAAGTGATATTCCGGATTAATCATCGCGCCTCCGGTTGCCGCCGCGTGTTTGATAAGATTCTTAAATCCAGCCGCTTCCAGCAGCTTTACCGCTTTCTTGAAAGCATGAAATTGCAAATCGGTGAATGTAGGATAATTCAAATCCTTGGCTGAAGCGAAATGAGTATAAACCCCCGTTAAGAAATTGGAAATTGGAAATTGGAAATTGGAAATTTTCCGAATTACCTTTGGTAATTCGGAAATATAGAATCCCTGGCGGTGCATGCCGGTATCAATCTTCAAATGAAATTGAGGCCTGTGTTTTGATTTTAAGAATGCCGCGAGCACTTCCCAGCTTGATATGGTAATCGTAATGCCGTTTCCGGCGGTCTCGGCAAGCGAACCGTCCAAAGTAGGCCCCAAGACCAAAATCGGCTTAATAATGCCGTTTTCACGCAATCTTAAGCCCTCTATCGGGCTGTCTACGCAGAAGCCGTCGGCCCCAAAACCCTCCGCCAGCTTGGAAAATAAAGTCAGACCGTGGCCGTAGGCGTTGGATTTAACTACGGCGTAGAGCTTGGTTTTTGGCTTAAGAATTTTTCGGAGCTCGCGATAATTGCTCAAAACTGCTTTTTTGCTGATTTCAATCCATGTTTTCACCTGCATACCTGGTAGTAGAAATTCGACATTTAATTATTTGCTGCCAGGCAGCAGTCGAATTTTCACTACCCGGCATATTATTTCTTAATTCTTATGGTTTATCTCTTTAAACCCCGTGTATTTTACGAGCGCCTCTGGAATTTTAACTCCGCCGCTCGCGGTTTGGTAATTTTCTAAAATTGCTATGAGCATACGCCCGATCGCGAAGCCGGTCGCGTTCAGCGTATGGACGTACTCGGTCTTGCCGCCTTTTATTCTATATTTGATATGGAGACCGCGCGCCTGATAATCGGTCGTGTTTGACGCTGAATGCGTCTCCCGATACGTCTTCTGACCCGGAAGCCATGTTTCAATATCAAACTGCTCTGCGTCTCCGAAGCCCATATCACCCGTGCAAATAGCGACCACCTGGTATGGAAGCTCTAATGTTTGCATAAGTTTTTCTTGGACGGAAAGCAAAAAATTATGTTCGGACTGCGATTTTTCCGGCGCAGTAAACGAAAAAAGCTCCACTTTATCAAACTGATGGACGCGCAAAATGCCTTTAGTGTCTTTGCCGTACGATCCGGCTTCGCGCCTGAAGCAAGTTGAAAAAGCGACATAGCGCTTGGGCAAATCCTTTTCATTAAATATTTCATCGGCGTGCATCGGGCCGATCGTATGTTCCGCGCTGCCGGCAAGATATAAATCGTCTTCCGGAAGATAAAATGCATCTTTATCTTCTATAAATTTGATCTTGCCCATGCCCTTGAGCATCTCGGGTTTGAGCATCACCGGCGGAATTACAGGAATAAATCCTTCTTTTATCGCTGTTTCAAAAGCAAATTGCACGATCGCAAATTCCAAAAGGGCAAGTTCTCGTTTTATATATCCAAATCTGCTTCCTGATACTTTACCCGCGCGATCCACGTCGATTAAATCAAGTTTTTTCGCGATGGCAAGATACTCCTCGGCAAGGCCTTCTTTGGGCG
>CAYJCQ010000044.1:0-6270 GCA_964368725.1 uncultured Candidatus Saccharibacteria bacterium | reverse complement strand
ATTATAGCATATCCTAGTTATAGTGTCAATCTTAATTTATTCTCTTCGCCAGCCCTCTTGTAGTCGCCGCGAATATATCCTACGATTTAGTGAAGGAACATGGCGCTTCAAATAAAGCTTAACGATCAGCTCGCAAAACTGCGCGAAGCAGCCGAGGAAAGGGAAGCAAAGCGCGTCGCCCAGAAAACCGGCTTGAGCTATCTAAACGCCGTAACCGCGCCAGTCAAGATAGAGGCCTTGAAGCTTGTTCCAGAGGCACGCGCGCGCCGCGCGGAGCTCGCGACTTTTGAACTGAAAAAACCTTCGGTTGCCGTCGCGCTCACCAATCCGGCAAATCCGGAAGCGCAGAAAATCATCAAAGAACTGGAGGTCCAAGGGTTTAGACCTTCGCTTTTCGCCGTTTCCCGGCGCGGCATAGAGCATTTCTGGGGGTTTTACCGGTTTGCGTCTGACGATAAGGCGCCGATTACTAGCCGCGTGAATATTGAGAAAGAGCGCGTTGTCCGGCTCTCCGAAGAACTTACGAAAATAGAGAGCGTGAAAAAAGCAATTGTTCAGTTTGATTTTGAACGCCAGTCGGTGACCGATTTTCTTGAAATAATCCTTTCCGGCGCGCTCGCGAACCGCGCCTCCGACGTGCATTTCGAACCTGAAGAAAAAGGCGTGCGCCTGCGCTATCGAGTTGACGGAGCGCTTCATGACGTCATCGTCGATTTAAGGCGCGACGTTTATCCGTCGGTTGTCTCGCGCATCAAACTGCTTTCTAATTTGAAAATCAACATTCAGGATCGCCCCCAGGACGGCAGGTTTACCATCGGCCTCCCGACCAAGGAGGTTGAAATGCGCGTGGCCATCGCTCCTTCGGAATTTGGGGAAATCATCGTCATGAGAATTCTGGATCCGGACGCGATCAATCTTTCTTTGAAAGATCTGGGCTTGCGCGATGACGACCTTGAAATCATCCAAGTAGAGCTAAACCGGCCAAACGGCATGATTTTGAATACCGGCCCGACCGGCTCGGGCAAAACCACGACCCTTTACGCGTTTTTAAGGACGAAATACGATCCGGAGCTAAAAATCATCACGGTTGAGGACCCGATTGAATACCATCTCACTGGCATTGAGCAAACCCAAGTCGATGAGGAGGCCGGCTATACTTTTGCAAACGGCCTTAGATCTATCATGAGGCAGGATCCGGACGTAATCTTAATCGGCGAGGTAAGGGACAAAGACACTGCTGAGATAGCGGTTCAGGCGGCGTTAACTGGGCATCTTGTCTTCTCGACTGTGCACGCGAATAGCGCGCCCGGAGCGGTACCCCGACTTCTTGACTTAAACGTCAGGCCTACGAGCCTGGGGCCGGCCTTGAATCTCGTAATCGGACAGCGGCTTGTGAGGCGGTTATGCCAGTCCTGCAAACAAGTGAAGCAAATAAACTCGGAACTAAAGGCGAGAATTCAGAAATTCCTGGAGAGTTTACCTACCAGAGTAAACCGCAACGACTATAAAGAAATTTCTTTATTTGAACCAAAAGGATGCGATAAATGCGGCAGTTTCGGCGGCTATCGCGGCCGGGTAGCTATCTATGAATTGCTTTTGAACGATCCTGAATTTGAAAAAATCAAAGCGGATTCAAATCACAACACTCTTTCTTCCGAAAAAGGCCTTGAAGAAATGATATTGAAGCAGGCGGGAGAATCTGAAATCGCCGCTTACGCCGTGAAGCGCGGCATGGTAACCATGCAGCAGGATGGCATTCTAAAGGTCATAAAAGGCATAACCACGTTTAGTGAAATAGAGGAAACAACGGGCAGGATCGGTTGGCTGCACTAGGCCATGCGAATTAGGCGAACGCATTGATCTGGGGGCGATAATGTTTCGTGGAGAAACAGACCAGAAACGTTTTGAGGAGCGGTCCAGTCGGAACCAGGCCGTCCTTAATCTAAAAACGTTTCCCAGCCCCCAGGTCAATGAGTTCAAAGTGTATTGTAGCATAATATAATACACTTGTCAATATTTAAGGGGTTTTTTATTATATCACATCATGGCCGACGCAAAAAAACACAACGAAGACCAAGCCATAGACGTAATGCTTAGGCCTGCCTCGTGGCGGGAATACGTAGGCCAGGATAAGGTCAAGCGTCAGTTAAGAGTCATGCTTGACGCCGCCAAAGGGCGGGGAGAATCCTGCGACCATCTGCTTTTCTACGGTCAGGCCGGATTGGGCAAAACCACGCTCGCCCACCTCGTGGCCAATGAGCTCGGGGCCCATCTCAAAGTGACCGCCGGGCCTTCGCTTGAAAAGACGGGCGACATAGCCGCGGTTCTCACTAATATTGAACGCGGCGATATTTTGTTCGTGGATGAGGCGCATCGCTTGAACCGTCTGGCCGAGGAAATGCTCTATCCAGCCATGGAATCAAGGAAGCTTCATATTATGGTGGGAAAAGGCGCGGGCGCGAGGAGCCTGGCCCTTGACCTGCCGCCATTTACCTTAATCGCGGCCACAACCAGGGCGAGCTTGCTTTCCGGCCCATTGCGCTCGCGTTTCGGCGCCTCTTTTAAGCTTGATTATTATGAAACTCAGGATATTGAAGCGATCCTCACGCGCTCCGCGGAAATTCTTCAGATGAAAGTCGTGCCGGAAGCTGTTTCCGCGCTGGCGCAGGCATCAAGATTTACTCCGCGCGTGGCAAACCGCCTTTTGAAGCGCGTGCGGGATTACGCCCAGGTGCACGGCCACGAGTCTATAAGCCGGGAAGTGGTCCAAAAAACATTGGATCTTTTAGAAATCGATGAGCTTGGGTTGGAACCATATGATCGGCGCTTACTACAGACGATCATAGCCAAGTTTCAGGGCGGTCCGGTGGGTCTCGGCACCTTGGCAGCCGCCTTAAACGATGACAAGGGCAATATTGAAGAGGTGCATGAGCCCTTTTTAATGTCCATAGGGCTGCTCCAGAGAACTCCATCCGGGCGTATGACGACAGAAGCCGCTTATAAGCACCTTGGCATTGATTTGCCCGACGCGCGGCTATTGCTTTAAGCTTGAATATTCAGGATATTTCCCGAAAGGTTTTGTTATTGCTGTTTTAAAATGAAAATCATTTTACGGAGCGCCCGTGAAACAAAAATGTTTGCCGCGCGGCTTGCAAAAGCTGTTTTTAGAGGAAAGAGGGGTAAAAGAGCGCTGGTTTTCGGCCTAGTGGGTGAACTTGGCGCGGGTAAGACGACTTTCATTCAGAGTTTTATAAAAACGTTTCGCGTGAAACAAAGAGCGGTCAGCCCGTCTTTCCTCATCTTTCGGATATATCGGATTCCGAAACCGCCGAAAAGCGGCTACCGGCGCATATACCACGTTGATTGTTATCGTTTGCGCAAAGCGCGCGAGCTTTACTTTTTAGGGTTCAGGGAGATAATCAAAAACGCAGAAAACATAGTAATCATAGAATGGGCAGATAGAATAAGGCGCCGATTGCCAAAAGGCGTTAAGTGGCTCATACTGGAGCACGGACAAAAGCCGAACGAGCGTAAACTGACGACGACAAATGATTTATGACTAATAGCTCATGAAAGTAAATTTCAAGAAACTCCCGGGTTCCAAAATTGAGCTCGAGGTAACCTTGGATCAAAAGGAATTCAACGATTATTGGCAGCCGGCTTACGACGAAGCATTGCGTTCGGTGACCGTCAAAGGATTTCGCCCCGGCGCCGCTCCCAAAGAGCTCTCGGAACGCGCCATAGATAAGGATAAAGTCTTTGGCGAGGCGGCTAACCGGGCGGTGCGCGCGACCCTGGAGGGAGAGCGTGACCGAAACGGTTGGATTTTTATTGAAGCGCCGAAAGCGGAGATTGTTGAGGCAACGTCTTTAGGTTCGCCAAGATCCGGTGTCAGCCTTAAATATCGGGCTTCCGCCACGCTCCTTCCAGAAATCAACCTCGGCAATTACAAGAAAATCGCCCGCGAAACCCTGGCAGAACAGGAAGCCGCGACAGTAAGCGAAGCCGAAATCAACAACGCTCTGGGTTGGATCAGGGATTCCCGCGCCAAAACAGCGCTGGTTGATCGGGCGGCCGCCTCAGGGGATTTGATTGAAATCGGAGTAAAAAGCAAAATAGGAGGAGCGCCTTTGAGTGGAGGCAATTTGGATCGCGATCGCGTGGTTTTAGGAGAAAGCCGGTATATGCATGGCTTTGACGACGCGCTCGCTGGCCACCGGTCCGGAGAAACGGTGAATTTTTCGCTCACCGCGCCTTCCGATTATTGGCAGGAGCCGCTTAAAGGCAAAAAAATAGATTTTGAAGTTAAGATCAAAGGTATTTTTTCGCGCGAATTACCGGAAACAGACGATTCTTTCGCCCGAGGCCTGGGGTCTAATTTTCAGACACTCTCCGATCTGCGCAAAAGCATCACAGACGGGTTAACCGCCGAAAAAGAAGAAAAAGAAAAGGAGAGAATCCGCGCGAAAACTCTTGATGCAATCGTCAAATCATGTGCAGTGGATATCCCGCAGGTTTTAATTGAGCGCATGCTTGATTCGCTGGTGTCCGAATTCAAAGAGATGTTCGGAGCAGGCAACGCCTCCTTGAGCGAGGCGGAATTGAGGAAAAAATTCGCCGAGAAAGCGCGCGCGCGGGTTATGGGCCACCTTGTTATTCACGCCATAGCCAGAAGCGAAAGAATTGAACCGAGCAAGGAAGAGGTGGAGGCGGAGGCCAAAGCGCGCCGCCTTGACCCGGATAAATACTATGACTATATTTATGGTATAGTTCAGAGCAGAAAAGTTTTTGAATTTTTAGAAAAACAATAAACATAAAGTAGCGATGCAAAAGCGAATATGGACGAATTCAATCAATATCTAGTCCCAACGGTAATTGAAAAAACCCAGTTTGGCGAACGAGCTTACGATATATATTCGCGCCTGCTTAAGGACCGGATAATTTTTCTGGGCGGACCGGTAAACGACGCGGTCGCGAACGCGGTTATTGCCCAGCTTCTTTTCCTTCAGCATGAGGACTCCAAAAAAGACATTTATATATACGTCAATACTCCGGGCGGATCGGTTACGGCGGGTCTCGCTATTTATGACGCCATGCAGTACGTAAAACCCGATGTTTCTACCATCTGCGTCGGCATGGCCGCCTCGATGGGCGCGGTACTGCTGGCTGCCGGCGCAAAGGGCAAGCGGCTGGCTCTGCCGAATTCCGAAGTTTTATTGCACCAGGTCGCCGGAGGGGCAGAAGGGCCGGCAGCCGACGTTGAGATTGCCGCTAAACAAATTATCCGCATTAAAGAAAAGCTCAATCAGATTTTGGCCAAACATACAAGCCAGCCGCTCGCGAAGATAGAAAAAGACACCGACAGGGATTTCTGGCTCACGGCGCAGGAGTCAAAGGAGTATGGTTTGATAGACGAGATTATAAAGAATAAGAGATGATAATAGAAATTAAAGATTAGGAATAGAAGATGGAGAATAGGCGAAGCAACTCGCTTATTTTTTATGTTTTGAGTATGATGTAACCATGACAAAGGTGATTACGGAGCATAGAAAAATAGATGAATTGCTTACGCGCGGGGTTGAAGAGGTTATTGTGAAGGATCATTTGCGCGAAATCCTTCTTTCGGGGAAGAAACTGCGAGTGAAGTTAGGGAATGATCCGACAAGCCCGAATATTCATGTCGGCAGGGCTACTCTTCTTTGGAAGCTCAAGGCATTTCAAGAGCTGGGCCATACGGCAGTTTTCATTGTAGGCGATTTCACCGGCTTGATCGGCGACACATCTGATAAGGGCTCCGAGCGGCCGATGCTCTCCGAAGCCGAGATTGATAAAAACGTGAAAACCTATTTTTCCCAGGCATTCAAGATTTTAGATGAAAAGAAAACCGAAACGCATTTTAATTCTAAGTGGCTCCGGAAAATTAATTTTAAGGAAATCGGAGAGCTTGCGGATATGTTCGGCCTTCATGAATTTGAGGCGCGGGAGAATATCGCCAAGCGCATGCGTGTCGGCAAACGAGTGTCGCTTCGCGAAGTGCTCTATCCCCTCATGCAGGGATACGATTCTGTTGCGGTCAAGGCAGATGTGGAGCTGGGCGGCACGGACCAGAAATTCAATCTTCTCGCCGGGCGCGTAATCCAGCCCCATTACCATAAGGAAGCGCAGGATATCATGACCATGAAGCTCTTAGAGGGCCTGGACGGCAGAAAAATGTGGACTTCGTGGGGTAATGTCAAAAATATAACTGAAGCGCCAGACCACATAATTGGT
>CAYJCQ010000043.1:0-6306 GCA_964368725.1 uncultured Candidatus Saccharibacteria bacterium | reverse complement strand
ACCTAGTGTTGGCTGGTAGCCCACGGCCGAAGGCATACGGCCAAGCAAGGTTGATACTTCAAGTCCTGCCTGCGAAAAACGGAAAATATTATCTATGAAAAGCAATACGTCCTTGCCCTCGTCATCGCGGAAATATTCTGCCATCGTAAGCGCGCTTAAGGCGACTCGGAGCCGTGCCCCTGGCACTTCGTTCATCTGCCCGAACACCAAAGCGGTTTTATTGATAACGCCTGACTCTTTCATTTCACGATACAGGTCGTTGCCCTCGCGCGATCTCTCTCCTACCCCGGCAAAGACAGACGCGCCGCCGGATTCCTCGGCCACGTTCCTGATAAGTTCCATAAGAAGTACTGTTTTGCCCACGCCCGCGCCGCCGAAGAGTCCCACCTTTCCGCCTTTAATAAAAGGCGCGATAAGGTCAATGACCTTAATGCCTGTTTCAAATACCTCTACCTTGCTTGATTGCTCGGTGAATTTTGGCGCTGGCTTGTGTATACCCGCGTATTTCTTAAATTGTTTTTTCGGATCGTTTAGGGCAACGCCAAGCACATCAAAAATATTCCCCAAAACTTCGGGGCCCACCGGAACCTGAATCTGGTGTCCCATGTCGGTTGCCTCATCGCCTCTGCGTACGCCGTCGGTCGTGGACATCGCAACCGCGCGCACCTTGCCCGGCTCCAGGTGCTTGGCAACCTCGGCAATAATAGTGCGCTCCCCGCTTTTAACTTCAAGCGCGTTTAAGAGAGACGGAAGCTTCACGTCTTCCGAAAATTCAACGTCAACAACCGGCCCGATTACTTGTATTACTTTACCTTTAGTCATAAATCTTACTTCTTAAATCTGCAAAGCCTCTGCTCCTCCCACGATTTCTGATATCTCCCTCGTGATTCCTGCCTGTCTCGACTTATTGTACTCAATCTCAAGCTCTTCATGCAATTCTTCGGCGTTCTCCGAGGCATTCTTCATCGCCACCATCCGTGCCGAGTGCTCGGATGCGTTTGCCTCCAAGATCAAATCATAGAGTACCGTTTCAAGCAGATCCGGCGCCAAGCGGTCAAGCGCTGTTTTCGGATCCGGCTCTATCTTGTATTCAAAATCGTTATTATTGCCGTTTATGCCGTTTTTCCCAGTTTCCGAATACCTTCCATACTCCGGCACCACTTCTTTGATCATCTCTCGCACCAGCTCCGGCTTGATCGGTAAAACCTTATGAATCATCACTTCTTGCTTCAAAGTAGTCCTAAAATGCATTGAAATTACCGTAACCTCGTCCCATTCGTGTTCCAAGTAGCCGTCAACCAAAAGCTTTGTAAGCGGCCAGGTCTCCTCCGGCTCAATATAATCACCAAACCCTTTGAACGATTGGTGCGGCTCAATGCCGTTACGCATAAGATATTCTTCTGCCTTCTTACCTACTGCAATGAATGCGGTATGATGCCAATCTACTAATGGCATGCTAATCTGCGAATCGCGAATCGAAGAATCATTTTCTTTTCGCAATTGCATAACCCATTTTTCGAACGCCCTAAAAACATTCGCGTTAAACGCTCCCGCGAGTCCCCTATCGGAGGCCACAAGGACGAAAGCGGATTTCTTGACTTCCCGCTCCTGCATAATCTCGGGCAGATATTCGCTCTTTGCCTTGAGTTCTCCCAAAATACGTAACGCCTCAATCGCGTACGGCCGCGAAAGCAAGGCGATCTCCTGACTTTTACGCATCTTAGTCGCGGAAACAAGCTCCATGGCTTTGGTAATCTGCCTTGTATTCGAGACCGCTTTGATACGATGTTTTATTTCCTGTATAGAACTCATAATCTTTTTGACTTGCCCTGAGCTTGTCGAAGGGTTTCTTGGATAAATGCCATATCCTTCTTAAAATTCCGATAGAACTGCAACGATGAAACCAATAATTATTAATCCATAAACAACGCCCATCAAACCCAAAAGTTCACTCCAACGAGTAACAAAATCAATCTTGTTTGAAAACTAAAAATCTTTACTCATTAACTTTTTGAGTGATCCTCTAAACGACAAATCGTAAAATCCTAGAATAGCTAAGAATAAACCGACGACGAAAAGAATCCATATATAACCGGTCATATTGTTTTCAAAAATCTTGTTAACGCCTCTCTCAGCTTCCCCTCGACCATATCGGAGAGCTCTCCTGAATCTCTGATTGCCTTCAAAATATCTTCTCCGTGCAATTTTTCCATATATTCAATAAGCGCGGATTCTGTCTGCTTCACTTTTTCGAGCGGGATGTCGTTTAAGAAGCCGTTCAAGGTTGCGTAGAAAATCACGGTTTGCATTTCAAACGGCATTGGCGCGCCATCCGCCTGTTTTAAGATTTCCGTGATAAGCTGTCCGCGCTTGATTCTCGCGCGCGTCCCCTCGTCCAAGTCAGAGGCAAACTGCACAAACGCCTGGAGTTCCCTGAATTGCGCGAGTTCTAAACGGAGCTTGCCCGCCACTTTCTTTACCGCCTTGGTTTGGGCTGATGACCCTACGCGCGAAACCGAGAGACCCGCGTTTACCGCCGGCCGGATCCCCTGGTAGAACAAGTCGGACTGCAAATAGATCTGCCCGTCGGTAATGGAAATCACGTTGGTGGGAATATAGGCAGAGACATCGCCCAACTGGGTTTCAATAATCGGGAGCGCGGTCAATGATCCTCCTTTGTTTTCTTTATTCATCTTCGCCGCGCGCTCAAGAAGCCGTGAGTGCAAATAGAAAATATCGCCCGGGTATGCTTCGCGTCCCGGAGGCCGCCTCAAAAGCAAAGAGATTTGCCGGTATGCCTGCGCCTGCTTGGTAAGGTCGTCGTAGATGATAAGCGCGTCCTCGCCCTGGTCCATAAACCACTCGCCGATCGCGCACCCCGCGTACGGGGCCAAGTACCAAAGCGGCGCGGGAGAGGAGGCCGGAGCGGAAACCACGATCGTATATTTCATCGCGCCCGCGTCTTCCAGCTGTTTTACCACTTTCGCGATATTGGACTGCTTCTGCCCGATCGCGACATAAATACAAACTACTTTTTTAAATTTTTCCTCTTTGCCCTGGTTTAAAATTGCGTCAATAGCAATAGAGGTCTTGCCCGTCTGCCGGTCGCCGATGATAAGCTCTCTCTGTCCCCGGCCGATCGGAATCATGGAATCAATCGCCTTGATGCCGGTGTGGAGCGGAGTGTTTACCGATTCGCGCGCAAGAACCGAAGGCGCCCGTTTCTCAATCGGGTAAAACGCGGTTTTTGCCCCACCGGAGAAAATCGCTCCCTTGCCGTCAATCGGCTCTCCGAGCGGATTCACCACGCGGCCGATAAGCTCGCGTCCCACCGGAACCGAAAGAATCTTGCCGGTGAGCTTTACCACATCTCCAGCTTTGATATGAGAAAAATCACCGAGCACGATCGCGCCCACCGTACTCTCTTCCAAGTTAAAAGCGACGCCCGAAACATCTCCTTTCTCCGTTTCAATCAAAATCATCTCCTGGCTCATCACCTTGGAGAGGCCGCCGATCTTGACCACGCCGTCGGCGGCTTCAATAATCCTGCCCACCTCCTCCAGCCGCGGTTCGTCCTTAAAACCCTCAATTTCTTTTTTTAATTTTTCGATGATTTCAAATGACATAAGTATTTTCGCTAATCAATCGCCAATCTAACGAGAAAATAATTTATCTAATCTCCTTTTTAAAGTTACGTCCAGCATCTCCTCTCCATCAATGATGACCCTTACTCCCGCGACCAAATCAGGACGCGCCTTAAACTCCACGGTATCGTGTTTCCCGAACCTGGACTCAATTTCCCTTTTCTGATTTTCCTGAAGCGGTCTCGCCGACTCCACGAGCACCGTTCTGCCTCCGGATTTTTTTACCAGAAGCGCCTCAATTTCTCTCACGATTTTTGGAAGATTCGCCGAGTCACCGTTCTTTTGCACTAGGGCAATAAAACGGCCGCTAATATCCGCCTCCTTTCCCGTTCGCGACTCAAACGCCCTCAAAAACGCTTCTGCGTAGATTGACGTAGAATATCTCATTTATCCTTTTTTAATTTGCTTAGGGCTTGACCTATCAACGCATCGTCCACTGCCGCTGGATTCAAATTCACGGTTTTTGCGATCGCCGCTCTCACAATCCCCGCGGCTTCATCAAAAAACTTTTTCTGAATCTCTTCCTTTTTGACCTCCGCTATTTTCTCGGCAGTCTTCACTATCTCCCACTCTTTAAGGCGCGCTTGGGCGAGAAGCTGTGCTTCTTTAACCCCTGCTTCCTGCTCCCCTCTCACGATCACCGCGATCGCCTGCTTTTCCGCCTCTGCGAGCTTGCTTTTGCCGATTTCTTCAACTTTCGCCAAATGCTTTCCCGCCTCCTCCGCGTCCTTCATCCCCTTTTCTATGCGCTTCCGCCGCTCTTCCAAAACTTTAATGAGGGGCTTATAAACCGTAAAGCGCAGAATGAGGAGAACCGCAAAAAAATTCAGCGCCTGCGCTAAAAGCAATTTCCAGTCAACGCCTAATTTTTCGAGCAGTTCAGACATATACAATATGATGCCAATCTACGAATGAAATGCTAATCTACTAATCGCCAATACGACTTTAAACCAATGAATTCAATATCCTTCTTGGTTTAATATATTTATCTCTAAAATTAACCAACAATCCTAGTTTCTTATTCATCGCAACGAGATATCTTTTTACCTGAAAATAATCTGTCCGCTCTAACATCCTCTTGGTCTTTATCTCTAGAATAATCTTATCATCAACGATGAAATCTATTCTATTTCTATTCGGAGACTCTCCCTCAAACGATGGCGGCAAATGCTTTTCTCTTTCATAAGGTAAATTAAATACCTTTAAATATTTTTCTGTTGCATCTGCGTATTCTTTTTCATTCCTTAATCTTCCCAACTCATTATGAACCGCAAATAAAACTCCGCAGACTTTATAAGACAGATCATAATGAACTGGTTTTTCCTTCAACATATTCGCGATTGGTAGATTAGCATAATTCGCATCCGTATTCGCATCATCCTTACGCTATACGAACTTAATTATCAACGCCACGACCAACGTATAAATCGCGATTGCCTCGACGAACGCGGCAACCAGTATCATCGCGGTTTGGATCTTGCCCGATGCCTCCGGGTTCCTGCCGATTGCCTCCATCGCCTTTGATCCGATCCAGCCGATTGATAGCGCCGGGACGATCGCCCCGAAGGCCATCACCCCCGCGACTGCTAATTGTTTTAATGTTTCTGCATCCATACTTTAAGAAATTCCAAATCCCAAGCACCAAATGACAAACAAGCACCGAGCTTCAAGTACCAAATTCCAAACGGGTTTGAAAGTTTGGTTATTGGAATTTGAATATTATTTGTAATTTGGGGTTTGTATTTTGGAATTTTCCCTGTACGACCTTTTAATGTTCCCCTTCTGTTGTTGCTATTGAAATGAAAACCAGCGTAAGCATCGCGAATATAAACGCCTGGATAAAGCCGACGAATAGCTCCAAAAGCATGAACGGCAAAGGAATAAAATAAGGCACCAAGGCGCCAATAACAATGAGCAACACTTCTCCCGCAAACACGTTGCCGAATAACCTGAAAGAGAATGAAATCATTTTAGCAAATTCGGCGAAGAATTCAAGCAGACCCACGAAAGTATTGATCGGGTTCTTCAGGGTGAAGAATTTGCCGAAGTGGCGCTTGAACCCAACCGCTAGCGCGCCGAATACGTTGGTGGCAATTACGGAAATCAAAGCCAAGCCAAGCGTAAAGTTCAAATCCGCGGCTGGAGCTCTAAAGATAGGCACAAAAAGCTCTTTGCCTTCGTGCTCTGTATGAATCCCGATGGAGCCGACTCCTGGAAAAAGCCCAAGCCAGTTTGAAAGCGTAACCGCGATGAAAATCGTGGCGATAAGAGGCAGATATTTTTCCGATTTTTTGCTGTCGTGGAGCACGGAATCCATGAGTTTCAAAATCCCCTCCACGATCATTTCAAAAAGCGCCTGGAATTTACCAGGAACTAGCGCGATGTTTTTTCTAAGGCGCCATCCGAGTATCGCAAAAACCACAAGCACAACCGCGCCGAGCGCTATAGAATTCGTAACCGGAAACGAACCTATATGAAAGAGTTCTTCGGCTTTTAAAGATATTTCAACCATAAATGAAATACGCGCCCGAAGGTGCTTATACGCATACTAGCAAAAAGACTATTTTTGCGCCAGAGGCTAAAACAAATTTATCTCCGTTCAAATCCTGTGGAATTATACAACTCTGCTCGAACATTTTTTGAACGGAACTGACCGCCTCCG
>CAYJCQ010000042.1:0-6374 GCA_964368725.1 uncultured Candidatus Saccharibacteria bacterium | reverse complement strand
CCAACCCCCACCCCAACCCCAACTCCCACGCCGACGTTACAATCGTCGTCCGGGTCATCGTCAGGCACTGGCAGTTTACCGCCGGCAACCATTCTTCCATCAGAGCCGTCCTCGGTAGTCGCGGCGGCTTTGGGCGCGGATTCAATATTTGTGAGCGGTGTTGACTCGGTATTAACATCCGGAGAATTTTACGATTTGGAGCGTAGCACGAGCCAGTCCGGCGCATTCGTTAAAATAGCAACCGGCCTCACGGTTCCGTCATACACTGATTCGGGCCTCGCTCCGGCTACTACTTATTTCTATCGCTTTATCGCGGTAAACTCTTTAGGATCTTCAAGCCCTTCCAATGTCGCTTCTACCGCTACTTTGGCTGATAAAACCGGGCCGGTTTTAAGTGGCATAACAGTGACGGTTTCGGCTTCAACGGTTGATTTCGCCTTTACGACCGATGAGCCGGCAACTTCGGTTATTACCTACGGAATATCGCTGGCGAGCGGCTCGCCGCAAATCAAACAAAATAATTTCGTAAACGTCCATTCCATAAGCATTCCTCTAAGCGTCCTTGCGCCTTCCGTGGATTATCAATTTTCCGTTTCCGCGGCTGATGCGTCTGGCAACGCGTCTCAGGCGTCAGCTGGAATATTTACAGCGCCGGCCGCTTCGATTTCTCCGACGGTAACGCCCGCGACCGCACCCGCTCCGGCCGCCGTTGGAACGCCGGTTCCTTCTCCCGCGCGCAGGCCTCAAGCTTCTCCTTCTCCGACTCCTCAAATCACGGAAACGCCGGAGGTAACTCCTGAATTTTCCGAAGCAACTCCCGTTCCCGAAGAGTCAGATCTGGTTGTTGAATCACCGGCCTCCGAGGAAGCGAAACCAAATGTCGTTGTCGGAGCGTTTCGTAAAGCAGCCAACGTTATAGTGAGTTTCGTAGTGGGCATCTGGAAGAGGCTGTTTTAGAGCCCGATCGCGCATACGCAATGAATTCCAAGGAAATCAATATTAGTTGGGAGCTCATTTGGAAGCTCTTTTTCGCGTTGCTTGTCGGCTGGCTTCTGTATTTAGCGAGCGATGTAGTCGCCGCGCTCCTGCTCGCTATCGTAGTTTCTACGGCTTTCCACCCGGCCGTATCTTTTCTTGAAAAAAAGAGAATCCCCAGAATTGTTGGAACACTGATTATTTATCTATTGGCTATTTTCCTTTTGGGGCTCATAATTTACACCATCATTCCAATAGCGCTCTCGGAACTCACCAATCTGCTTGAATCGTCAGGTTCTTTTCTAAAGTCGCTTTCCGCCGAGGCGGAAGTGAAGGCGCTTGTGGAGGCTCTCCGTTTAAATCTGGCGCGCCTCACCGCCCTGCTTTTTTCCGGCAATATATCGCTTATTCAGATAGCTTCGCGATTTTTAGGGAGCGCGCTTTTCGCGGCGGCGATTTTCGTGCTTTCCTTCTATCTTACGCTCAGACGCGACGGCGTGGAGCGCTTTTTAATCGCCATTCTGCCGGCCGCCTACGAAGAAAAAGCCATTCAGATTTATGCCCGGGTTTCCAGGAAAATCGGGCGCTGGCTCACCGGCCAGCTTTTCTTAAGCTTAGTCGTGGGGATTGTAATCTTTCTCGGGCTTTGGCTTCTTGGGGTAAAGTACAGTTTGCTCATCGGCATACTCGCCGGTATTTTGGAACTTATTCCTTATGCCGGACCGATTTTCAGCGGCGCGATCGCGATCCTCTCCGCTTTAAGCGAATCGCCGGCATTAGCGCTTTATGTCCTTATTTTCTTCGCCGTAGTCCAGCAGCTTGAGAACCATATTTTGATGCCGGTCGTTATGCGTTACACGACCGCGTTGAATCCGGTTGTCGTTTTGATCGCGCTTTTGATCGGCGGCAGGGTATTCGGTTTGATCGGCATAGTTTTAGCCGTGCCAATAGCGGTGTTTTTCCAGGAATTGCTTATTGATTGGGCAGAGACGAAACAAGCGCGGAGAGGTATGGGTCTTTAGAGAGTGATTGCCAATAATGCAAATTACGGCAAATAATGCTAATATTTTGCTGTTGTTTTGATACGCTCTATTAATGGCTTCAATGAAGACATTTTATATTACAACATCTATCCCTTACGTGAATGCCGATCCGCATATCGGCCACGCGCTTGAATTCGCGCAGGCGGATATTTTGGCGCGCTTTGAGAGGAGCCGCGGCAAGGATGTATTTTTCTTGATTGGCACGGATGAGAATGCCCTAAAAAACGTTCAAGCGGCCGAGTCGGCGGGCGTGGCGGTGGAAAGATGGGTGAACGACCGCGCCGAAGTTTTTAGACAACTTGCCTCATCGCTTTCAATCTCTAACGATGATTTTATCCGTACCGCGAGCGAAGAGCGACATCGCAAGGGCGCGCAAAAACTTTGGGCGTCATGCAAAAACGGGGATATTTATAAAAAGAAATACAAAGGATTGTATTGCGTCGGCTGCGAATCGTTTAAAACCGAAAAAGATTTAACAAAAGGCGAGTGTCCGGAACACCCCGGCAAAAAACTTGAAGCCATTGAAGAAGAAAACTATTTTTTCAAACTCTCAAATTATCAAAATCAACTCCGGGATTTAATTGAATCAAATCGGCTTAAGATTATTCCGGAGTCGCGCCGGAACGAAATCTTAAAATTCATAAAAAGCGGGCTTGAAGATTTCAGCATTTCCCGTTCGCGCGAACGCGCCAGGAATTGGGGCATTCCCGTGCCGGGCGACGAGAATCAGATTATGTATGTGTGGTTTGACGCGCTTTCAAACTATATAAACGCTTTGGGCTACGCCGATAACGGAGAAAAATTCGTGAAGTATTGGGAAAAGGGCGATGAAATCGTTCATGCCATCGGAAAGGACATTAATCGTTTTCACACCGTTTACTGGCCGGCGATGCTCATTTCCGCGGGAGTGCGCCTGCCGGATTCTATTTTTGTCCACGGCTTTATTACTTCCGAAGGCCAGAAAATGTCAAAGACATTAGGTAACGTTGTTAATCCCGCTCCTTTAATCCAGAAATACGGCGTTGACGCTGTGCGCCATTATCTGCTTCGGGAAATCCCGTCTTATGAGGACGGCGATTTCAGCATCAAGAAATTTGAGGAGCGTTATAATTCCGATCTTGCGAATGGCCTCGGCAATTTCGCGGCCCGGGTTCTGACCTTGGGAGAAAAGATTAGCCCCATATCTCTTGAAGAAGAAAAGAACATAGATTCGGAGATTTTGCGTCAGATAGGCGGGGCGAAAATCAATTTTGAAGGGGCGTTGCGCGAACGCAGATTTGAATCAGCAGCGCAGGCGGTCTGGAGCTTGATTTCCTGGGGCGATGGCTATGTGAATGAGAAAAAACCGTGGGAGACGAACGACAGGAAGGTTATAGCCGGGCTTGTGGTTCTTCTCCGTACGATTGGTTATTATTTGGTTGTTCTTTTGCCCTCTACCGCGGAAAAACTGTTGGGGCGTATCGTTCAGGAAGGAGATGCTATTAAAATAATAAAAGGAGAAGCGTTGTTCCCGAGGCTCAACTAAATCTCTAAGCTCTAATTTCTAATCTCTAAACAATCTCAAAATCCAAAATGAACGAAAAAGATAAAAAACCTTACGATTTAGAAGAACGTACATTTCGCTTCGCACAGAGAGCAATCCCTTATTTTAAGAATTTGCCGAGATCAATTAGCGATCTTGAGATAGCAAAGCAAGGCATCCGTTCTTCCGGTTCGATAGGTGCAAATTTTATTGAAGCCAATGAAGCGATGAGCAGAAAGGACTTTACGATGCGGATCAAAATTTGTCGCAAAGAAGCTAAAGAAACAATCTATTGGCTGCGTCTTTCTGAACCAATTCAAGACAAAGAGAACGAAAAGGCATTGCTCATAAAGGAGGTTACAGAACTTATGAAAATTTTTGGCGCAATCATAGAAAAATCAAATCGCTAAGTTTTTGAGTTTTGATATTAGAATTTATTTAGAGATTAGAGCTTAGGATTTAGAGATTATGGCGTTCATTGATACTCATACGCACGCCCATTTCGCGGCGTTTGAAAAAGACTCCAGAGAAGTTATAGATCGCGCTTTAGCCAACAATGTTTGGTTTATAAACGTCGGCACGCAGAAAGATACTTCGCGGCGCGCGGTTGAAGTCGCGCGGGAATACAAAGAAGGCGTGTACGCGACTGTCGGCTTGCACCCTACTCATACCGCAAAGTCATATCATGACGCGCAGGAGTTGGGCGGCGGCGAAGCGGCAAAAGCATTTACCTCGCGCGGAGAAAAATTTGATTACGATTATTATTTGAAGCTTGCGCAGGACCCGAAAGTGGTGGGAATAGGGGAATGCGGACTGGATTACTATAGAATGGAAAATGAAAAAAGGGACATGGAAAATGGGATTGAGTCGCAGAAAAAGGTTTTTCTTGAACATATTCGTCTTGCCGAAGAAGTAAAGAAACCGTTAATGATTCATTGCCGACCCACAAAGGGCACCGACAACGCCTACGAAGATTTGGCGTCTCTACTTTCTACTCACCACTCGCTACTTACTTCAAAAATTGTTCACTTCTACGTCGGTTCTCCGGCTATGACACGCAAGCTCGTTGACGCCGGATTTTACTTCACTTTCGGCGGCGTGGTTACGTTCGCGCGCGATTACGACGAAAGCATAAAATATATTCCGATAGATCGGATTTTATCCGAAACAGATGCTCCTTACGTAGCGCCCGAACCTTATCGCGGCAAGCGCAACGAACCCTCATATGTCGTGGAAGTGGTAAGGAAATTAGCAAAACTCAAAGGCATTTCGATGGAGACCATGCGCGATCAGATTTTTGAAAACGCAACTAGGATATTTAATTTTCAATAAATAATTCAATAAATATTCAATATGTATCAGAATATATCAAAAAATGCATCAAAAAGCGTCACCAATAACTAAACTACCTAACGATCGCTAGGTAGTTTAGTTATCTGGACCCCCCGCCCAGTCTATGGGCGTAGTTTTTATTTCTAAAGGGGGCTGATTGGAAAACCTTACTAGTTTTATTCTATTTGGCGAATGCTGCCGCTCTTGGTGATGGCAAAAATTTCTACATAATCCAGCATATGAAGATTGTGCAAATCCTCCAGAAAATCTTTGGGTATACCGATTTTTCCAGTCCAGACGCTTTTCTGAAGCATTTTCAGGCCAAGGTGATTGAGCACCGACCGGAGCCATTCCCTTTTGTTTTTCTCGCGTTCCGGTATGTCAAAGATGATGATTTTCCATTCATTCTTGGCTTCAGAGGCATATTTGCTTTTAGAAGGAAATGCGCGCCGTATCGCATCCCGCAGCTCCTCAATGTGTTTTAACCCTTTTACGGTGATGTTCCACTGAGCCGATCTTCGTCTTTCTGCTCGTTGAATGAACTTTTGTCTGCGCAATTTTGTAAGTATTGAATAAAAACGTTGGCGCTCCTCTTCCACGCGCCTTCGCGCTTCGTATTCGGGATTCCACGCCGGGCGACTTTTCCGTTTGGGGATTGCAATGCCGCGCAGCCGTTTGTAATGTGTTCCGCGGTCAAGGATAAGTATATCAAGCAGTTCCGCTGTTGTTAGCGCCGCGTTTTGAAGCTTTTCAAGAATTTTCAGCACCCTTCCTGTTCGCATATCTTCTATTATACTAAACTACCTAGCGATCGCTAGCAAAGTTAGTTTGGGCTTGATTTTTTGGTTTTGGAATGCTATTATATAAAACAGCTATTTGAGATGAGAGAAGCCGTAAAAAGGCGGTCGTAGCCGGAAGTTCCTCGACTTCGCTTGGGGATTTCCGGCTATGACTGCCGATGGGGCGGTTCTCTAGCGAAACCTCGAAAGGAGGTTCCGATGGCGCGACTGGCGCTCTGCGAAGTTCGCGGACTGCTTGTGGATCTTTTGGATAAGCTCTCCGGCGAAGACGGCTCAACGTGGTTTGTGGCTCTCGCGAAGTTCCTCCGCAAGGAGAACCCGTGGGAATCCGTCACGACTGCGGCCCCAGAACATCTTTTCGGTGCTCGTAGACCGTGCAAAGCCGTTCTCCGAGATGATCGCGTTGGGCAAGTACGACTCCGTGAACTCCGACATCACGGAGGAGAATTTCCCCGGTGAGTTGGGCGAGGGTACGGCAGGAGTCCAACCAGAGCTCATCCATCTGAACCGCGTGATCTCCTCGGAAGCGGCGCTATCCGAGCTTGATCGGATGGTCTTTCGTGCCGCAACACTTCCGGAGCTCCTCGCCTTTGGCGTAAAGTATCAGGACGAGCAAAGGAAGTATTCTGTCGTGGCTCTCGGCTCGGTCTCGCGTCGCTTGAACGGCAGCCGGGGCGTGGCCTATCTCTGGTACGGCGGCTC
>CAYJCQ010000041.1:0-6511 GCA_964368725.1 uncultured Candidatus Saccharibacteria bacterium | reverse complement strand
CTCTTCCGATCTAGGAGTACAATCTATGAGCAAGGTCATTTACTCTTTTTAATCATTAAAAGTGTTCCCATTACGGGCAACGCAATTATTAAGCAACCATGCCGAAACAAAAAAAATCCGTAAAACCGCTCGCGCTGAAAAAAATTTCTGCCGCGACGCAGGCGAAAAACAGTGAAGACGCCCGCATAAACGCTTCTTTCTCGGAAAACGCTTTAAAGATGATGAAAAAGAGATACCTGCTCGCGCGCGAAGACGGTACGCACGAAGCACCGGCGGAAATGTTCCGCCGCATCGCCCGTGCTTTAGCCGGGATAGAGAAAAACTACGGCCGCGACGCGAAATTCATGAATAAAATCGAACATGATTTCTTTGAAGTCATGTCCAATAAGGAATATACGCCCGCGGGCAGGACACTTACGAACGCAGGTACCGAAACCCCTTTGATAGCGAACTGCATCGTACTGCCGATCATGGACTCAATGGAGAGCATTTTCCAGACCCTGAAGGACGCGGCGCTTTTGCAGCAGGCAGGTTCCGGCCTCGGCTTTGATTTTTCCCATCTCCGGCCGTCCATGAGCCAGACCAAGAAATCCCGCGGCGTTTCCTCCGGCCCGGTCTCGTTCCTTAAGGTCTATAACGAAGCGTTCGGGGTTATTAAACAGCAATGCTTTGCTAAGGGGACTTTAATTGTGAGCAGACGAGGCCTGATTCCAATAGAACAAGTTCGTGTTGGAGATGAAACTTTTACTCAAGAAGGCTGGAAGAAGATAAAAGAAATTTTCTTTAATGGCGTCAGGGATACTGTAAAAATCACTCTCGATTGCGGCTTCGAGATAGAGCTGACGCCGGAACATAAGGTAGCGGTAATTGAGAATAATAAGATTGCCTTAAAATCGGTAAGGGATTTGGGCGCTAAAGATATTTTGCTTATGAAATTAGGAGATGAGCATAACGATTTTCCCAAGGCGACGCTTGAATCAGTTGATTACAAAAAAAGCAAATATACTAGCCAACAATTAAAACCGATTCGGCAGCCCGCCCTTTTAGAAGAAGATCTTGCTTATTTCTTGGGTTGGTATTTTGCCGACGGCTGGAATGATATTCAGGGTATCGGTCTGGTAATTCCTGATGACCAGGTTATTCAAAATTCGACTGTGGAGCTCGTAAACAAGCTATTCGCAGTCAATCCTTTAATCGGTAAAAAGCCCGGTGAAAACTGCCGAAGATTAAAAATCAACTCTCTTTGGGTTAAAAAATTCCTTGAGCATAATGACTTGCTCAAGAGACATTCTTGGGAGATAACTGTCCCCGAAAAAATTCTGTATTCCCCCCTTTCTGTACAGATGGCTTTTATGGCTGGCTTTTTTGACGGCGATGGCGATAACGGCAAAAATTACCGGATAGCTTCCTCAAGTAAGAGATTTATTCAAGAACTTCAACTGCTCCTTATTGCCAACGGCATTGGTTCTAAGATTTTATCTGAAAAAAGGCGTAAAGAATGGCGGCGCCTCTACCGGCTCTCTATCATCGGGAAGGTATTCACTGAAAAATTTTACGAAAAAGTATCGCCTTATTCCTGGAAAATCCAGAAAAAGGATGAGCAGGCCAAAGATTTTGGCTGGATTTTCCCATTCCATCCGATCCGCGATTTAGGCTATGAATATCGAGACATAAGGCATAAACACGATGGCGCGCGCACGACTATCAGTTACTCAGTTCTTAATCAAATTCAAACTGCTCTTTTGCCGCGAGAAAGAAATACCGCCGCTGCTTATGAACATGGGGTAGGGAAAAATAATTTATGGCTGGGATTCTTGCCTTCAAGGGTAAAAAGTATAAAACCAGCCGGCAAAAAAGAAGTATACGACTTTGAAGTGGAAGATGCCCATATGATTAATGCTGGAATCTATACTAGTAACTCTCGTCACGGCGCCAACATGGCCATGATGAGAGTTGACCACCCGGACGTGCTTGATTTCATCCGTGCCAAAGAAGTTGAAGGCGAAATCAGAAATTTCAACATATCAGTCCAAATTACCGATGAATTCATGAAGGCGCTCATGGAACGGCCAAACACGCAATGGCACTGCGCCTGGAACGGAAAAAAAATGAAGCCGCATAAAGTAATCCGCGCCAAAAACGGCAGCGTTACCGGCGCCGAAGAAATTGATATCACGGTAAAACAGCTGTTTGACGAAATCATCAACTATGCCTGGCTAAACGGCGAACCGGGCGTCTTCTTCGTGGACGAAGTAAACCGCACCAATCCTCTTCCGGGGCTTGGTCCGATTGACTGCACCAACCCGTGCGTAACCGGCGATACGCTCGTTCCTACTGAAAAAGGACTATTAACAATTGAGGAGTTGGCTTTAAGCTATCCCAATGGCGGAATCGGCATCACGACTGACAGCAGGGCTTATAATCTGTTGGGGCGCCCATTCGCTGATAACATTATAAGCGGTGCGGTGGCGACAGCAACAAGAACAAGCACGGCCTGCGCGATTAATACCGCTTCAAAAATCTGGATGAGCGGTATAAAGCCGGTATATCGGCTGACTACCAAATCCGGCTATAAACTCACCGCTACCGCAGATCACAAAATTCTAACCACCGCAGGCAAGATGGAAATCGGCAAGCTTACCAAAGAGCACGAAATTTTAATTCAACCCGGCGAGGGCCTCTGGAGCACGAACGATAAACTGCCGTTTGAAGTCATAAACTTAATCAGCGGCAAAAATGGACGCTTATATCACTTCAATTTACCCGATAGGTGGAGTATTGAGCTGGGCCAAATTTTGGGCTGGCTAATCGGCGACGGCTGGGTGAGAGATAAAGCAAAAGAAAATATGGTCGGCTTCACGTTTGCTCAGAATGATAAATCCGTTCTTGAATATCTGAAACCAGTCATTAACAGATGGTACGGCACCTCCATTAAAGAGATAGAAAGAGAAAACGGCGTTTATCATCTGAATTACTCTTCGAAGTTTTTTGTGGGGTATATGAAGGCACTTGGCGTAAAAGCGGTTGATGCGGGGCACAAAGAAGTGCCCCACACAATCTTCAAGGCGCCCAAATCTGCGGTAGTCGGATTCTTACAAGGCCTTTTCGGCGCTGACGGCACGATTGCCAACGATATTAAAAAAGGCAATCGCTATGTCCGGCTCACTTCCAAATCAAAAAAACTTTTAGAGCAAGTTCAAATACTGCTTCTTAACTTCGGCATTAAAAGCCGAATCTATGACCGCGCGCGCGCGCCAAGACAAGCTTTCCCCTACACAACCAGAAACGGAGTAAAACGCATTTATACTTGTGACGGCATATTGTACGAGCTTCAGATGAGCGGCCAAAATTTGCCCAAATTTATGCATGAGATCGGCTTTATTACAGATATTCATGCAGAAAAAATTAAGAGCTTGGGCAATCACGAATATTACCGCCAGCCATTCACCGAACAAATCAAAAGCATAGTTTATATCGGCGAGAAAAAAGTTTTTGATTTGACCGAACCGGCCACTACCACATTTATTGCCAACGGTTTAACGATTTCAAATTGCGGCGAGCAGGCGCTCCACCATTACGACAACTGCAATCTTGGCTCCATTAATCTCGCGGCCTTGGTTAGAAACGGCAAAATAGATTGGAATCGCTTGCGCTTTGTGACCAAAATAGCCGTCCGGCTTATGGACAATGTAATAGACCTTTTTGATTTTCCTGTAAAGCAGGTCACCGATCTGGCGCGTAAAAACCGCAGGATCGGCTTGGGCATAATGGGGTTTGCCGACATGATCTACCAGATGGGCATCGGCTACAACACGAGTGGGGGTATAAAAACGGCCGAAAAGGTTATGGCCGCGGTCAACGAAGCGGCGCATAAGGCCTCGCAGGACTTGGCCAAAGAAAAGGGAACTTTCCCGAATATCGGACTATCCGTTTTCGCCAGAAAAACTAAGATGCGCAACGCCGCGCTCACGACCGTAGCGCCCACCGGCTCGATTTCCATGATGTTTGACTGCTCAAGCGGCGTTGAACCGAATTTTGCCCTTTCCTACGTTAAACAAGACAAAGACGGTCACCAATATCAGTATTTCAACCGCCACTTTGAAGCGGCTATCTCAAAATACAAGCTGCCAAAAGAAAAAATCAAGAAGGTGCACGACATGATTATCAAAACCGGGAGCATCCAATCGCTTGATTGGCTCCCGGAAGAACTTAGAAAAACCTTTGTGGTGGCCATGGATATTTCCGCCGAAGACCACGTGAAGATGCAGGCCGCTTTCCAGAAACACGTGGACAATTCCATTTCAAAAACCATAAACTTCCCGAACAGCGCCACATTGGAAGACGTGGAACAGGGTTTTGTTTTGGCCTGGAAATTAAAATGCAAGGCCTGTACCGTCTACCGCGACGGTTCAAGAAACGTACAGATCCTGAATCTCGGCACTGGGGAAAACATAATCTCCCCGACCGAGCTCGGCAAAGACGCCTCAAGCGTGGCTAAAAAATTGGAAACGCCCCCTCTGGAGCTGGCCATGGATAAAAATCGCTTGGCTCCAAGAAGCAGGCCGGAGATCATGCACGGCAGGACATATAAAATAAAAACCGGCTACGGCAACCTCTATGTGACCATAAACGACGATCCGTCACGCACGCCCTTTGAAGTTTTCGCCACTATTGGCAAAAGCGGCGGCTTTTTCCAGGAACAAAGCGAGGCAATCTGCAGAATGATTTCGCTCGCGCTACGTTCGGGCATAAAAGTTGAATCGGTAATTGAACAGCTCAAAGGCATCAGGGGACCGATGCCGGTATTAACGGAGAAGGGGACGGTTCTATCGCTCCCTGACGCAATCGGCCAGATTATGGAAGAACACGCGAAATCCACCAACGGCAAGGAAGAACACGCCGTTTCAGCCGAACTGGTGGCTGTCGCTCCGTCAGAGAAAGACATCGCGCATGAAGGAACCAAACTGCGGAAGAAAGAGTTGGCTGATTACGGCTTGATGCCCGGCTGTCCCGACTGCGGAGCGCAATTAACAATGGGCGAAGGATGCCTATCGTGCAGATCGTGCGGGTTTACGAGGTGTCTGTAAATTTCGGACTGATCGCACATTTATAATTGGAGGAAGTCCGCGATCTTGATTTTTAATGCTTTCGCCATTCTTTGTCTCCCCGGGAGGAATCGAACCCCCATTAAAAGGTTAGAAACCTTTTGTTCTGTCCATTGAACTACGGGGAGGTTTTTAAAAACCATAAAAGCGCCCACCAAAAGATTAACGTTTGCTGTGCCCATAATCAAGCGTTGCGTTTTTTGCGCGGCTAATCGTCTTGATAAAGATACCTGTTAAAACTGCGTGTCTAATGAGGACGGCTCCGGCGGCTATCCAAAAGAGGGCGTTTGGCGTCAATACGCCGCCGGATAAACTATCCTGCCAAGCTAAAATGAAGAAAAAAACTGTCAGGTTTGCCGCCTCAAGCGCATAAAACAAACTCTTGCCGGGCAAATCGGTTAAAACAAACAAAGGCAAAAGCCAAAGAATATACTGCGGAGAAAAAACCTTGTTGGTTATAAGGAAAAGAAGCGTGACGGCGAGACAGGCGTAAAGAAGCGAAGATTTAGAAAGCCGCCGCCAGAGGAACGCGATGCCGGAGATGAAAATCAGCAAGGAGAGACCATTGATCCAGCCGACCGACAATTCCGGAATCGCTATCTTAAAGATAGTCCAGATAGAATCAAAATTCGGTTCACGGGCGCTGTTAAACAGCCAGAAATGCCGCCAACCTTCAAAGTTCGCGAGCATAAACGGCGCGTTTATCGCCGCGAATATCAGAGCAAAAGAGGCGGCTGCTTTGACACGTGCGAGCCAGGAGGGGACGAGGAATACGAGGGACAAAAGATAAATAACCGGATAAAACTTGGCCGAGGCGCCGACAGCAAGAAGAGAGGCGGCAAGGAGAAACTTCCCGCGCGAGGCAAAATATAAAGCGGCTACCGCCGGGAGCACGGCAAGAATATCCCAATTCGCGGTAAGGAACACGAAAATTGACGGGGCAAGCGCCCAGTAGAGCAAGATACGGCGTCCGGAGTTCGGCTCTATTTTAAAAAGCAGAAAAGTTACAATAGCCGCGCCTAAGACGAGGAGGAAAACGCTCACGCCGTAATAGAGCGTCTGATTTCCAAAACCGAAGAGACCGACGATTTTTATAAAAATACCTGTGAGTACCGGGTATTCAACAGAGAAATCAACGTAGGGCCAGCCCTCAAGTTTCGCGACTCTAAAAAATTTCCAAACGTCGCTGTAACTTATATACCAGGGCAAGAATGGCAGGCGATGAAAAACAGCGCCCGCCAAACCTGTGAGTGCCGTAGACAAGATGAGGAATATCATGGTTGTCGGGGCGCCGAGATTTGAGCTCGGACTAAATCCTCCTTCACCCGCCTAAATTTTAGCGGTCGGGGTGCCCAGAATCGAACTGGGACTATATGCTCCCAAAGCATACGTACTACCATTATACC
>CAYJCQ010000040.1:0-6661 GCA_964368725.1 uncultured Candidatus Saccharibacteria bacterium | reverse complement strand
CGCCGCTCCAGAAAAACTTCAGAGACGCTGAAACGTTATGCGCTTTGTGCCTTCCCGCCTTCTTTTTGGATTTTTTTGATTCGTAGCTTCCCGTCAATAATTTCCGCCTCCAATAATTTTATCCTTTTTCCTTTATCCACTGACCATGTTCCCGGTTCCGGATTCAGCGCGCGGATTTTTCTGTCAATTTGGATCGCGATTTCGCCGCCTTCTTTTTTAGCTTTTTCCAGATCTTCCGGCTTCACATAGGCGTCTTCGGTCGTGAATTTTTTCGTAAAAGTCGCCTCGGCGTGATTTTGCTCTGCGGGCTTGATTTTTCCCTTCAAAAATTTCGGCAAGGTTTCCACAAGAAGCTCTCCGGCCAACTTTGCAAGCGCGTCGTGTAATTGTTCGTAAGTGCTATTCCCTATTTTCCATTTTCTATTTTCTAATATTGGTCCATGATCCACCTTTTCGTCCGTCAAATAAAGCGTCACCCCGGTCTCCGCATCGCCGTTCAAAATCGCCGACTGTATCGGCGTCGCGCCCCGGTATTTCGGCAGGAGGGAGGGGTGGACGCCGATCGTGCCCAGGCGGGGGATTGCGAGAATTTCCTTCGGGATGATTTTGGAATACGCGGCCACGACGAAGAAATCTGGTTTAAGGGACGAGAGACGAGAAATGAGAGATGAAAGGGCTTCCGGCTGAAATATTTCTATTTGCCATTTGCCATTTGTTATAAGCTGTTTTACGGGCGGCGCGGTTAAAACTTTTTTCCTCCCCACGGGCCGGTCGGGATTACAGACAACGGCGGCGGGAACAAACCCCGCGGAAATCAGTTTTTCTAAGATGACGGCTGCGAAGTCGGGAGAGCCGAAGAAGACGTAGTTCATGAATTTCTAATTATTCTAATTAACCTAATTGCTCTAAAATTGGGATTTTTTTAGGACAATTATGAAATTAGGTTAATTAGGTCAATTCTAATTGTGTTTTTCCTTCAATCGTTCCGTTTTCGGAGCGGCGTACAACTCTTTTGCTTTGTCAATGAATAGAATTCCGTCCAAATGGTCAACTTCGTGTTGAAAAACATGCGCCAGAAGCCCCCATGCTTTGATTTTTACCGGCTTGCCGTTTTGGTCCAGACCGGAGAGCGTCACTTTTTCGTAGCGGGGGACTCTGCCGTACTTTCCCGGGACGCTCAAACATCCTTCTTCCAGTTCTGTAACTTCGCCGGAGCGTTTGGTTATTTCCGGATTGAAAACCGCGTAAATTTTATTCGCGCCCTTTTTCCGGTCCGGCAATTCCGCTATAAAAAACCGGTTTTCAAGTCCGACTTGATTCGCGGAAAGGCCGATGCCGTCCGCCGTCCGCATTGCCGAGCGCATTTCGTTTAAAAGTTTGCGCAGCTCTGCCTTGGAAAAATCGGAATGATTAACCGGCTTTGTTTTGCGCCGGAGAAATTTTTCATCCTTTTTATCGATAATAGTTAAAATCTTCATTTGGCTGTTCTAGCGCCGTTTTTCTCTGATATAATTTTCATGAAATATGCCCCTTTATTCTTGACTTTCGGGCGATCGGATACGTTTTTGGCGAGCGCAAGCAGACGGTCGGGGTCGCCCTGCTTCGCCAGCTTGATGTAGAGCGTTTTATGCCCGCGGTCGCCCAATATTTCCGCTATTTCAAGGCCGATTTGCTGGTAGCGGTGAAAGACGCGTGATTTTTTAGCCCTTTTTTCAAGACGCGAGAAATAATCAATTCCAAAACTTTTCGGCGGAGCCATGATATAATTATACTCTAATAAGCGCGGATTAGGGCATTTTTTGTCATTATGCAATCGTTGCGTCTTTTCGTCGCTTTGAATCTTCCGGATGATGTTAAGAATAAACTTAGCCGGGAACTTGAGCCGATTCAAAGGTTGATGCCGGGTTTCACGCGATTCTTGGCGCCGAGGAACTGGCATCTTACGATTTCCTTTCTCGGCAATCAGGATGCCGACTCGGCGGCGCGGATCGCGGAATGCGTCAGGAGGACGGCGGTCTTGAGTTTCGCGCCCGTATTGCGGTTTCAGGACTTAAGCTACGGGCCTAGCAACGGAGGAGGAAGCGACAACGCCCGTATGATTTGGCTGAACGGCGCTCCGGAGACCTCACGACAAGCAGGCGCACTTAGAGACACATTGGAAGAAAATCTTATCGCTTACGGAATCAGATTTAAGCAGGAAAACCGGGGATTCCGCGCCCATATTACGCTCGCGCGTTTTGAGCCGGCAAAGTGCGGGGATCTTCCGGCTATTGAGAAAAAAATGCTTATTGATTGCGCGCCGAACACTCTTGATTTGATGATTTCCCGACTCGCGCGCTCCGGCGCGGAGTATGAGACGGCAGGGCAATTTGCGTTCAAAACCAACTAGATATATACTTTGAAAAATGGAAAACTTTTTTAAGCATCACGCGTTAAAAGCGATTATCCCGGTAGTGCTCATCGTATTCGTAGTCGGCGGCCTGTCTTTAGGTTCATACTATGCCGGCTACGCCCAGGGCGTTGAGAATCCAAAAACCGTAGTCGTCAAAGGAATCGCCAACATCGGCGACGACGACGTAACTGCGGATTTCAGCGTTTTTTGGGAGGCACTGGAATTGCTAAAAATCAATCATATTAAAGGTGACAAAGTTGCCGATCAAGAATTCGTTTATAACGCGATTGAGGGCATCTCCGGCTCGTTTGATGACGAAAATACGATTTTTCTCCGGCCCGACGATTCAAAGAAATTTGAAGAAGATATTCGGGGCAGTTTCGGCGGCATCGGAGCGGAGATCGGGCTTAAGGATAAGCAGGTTATCGTGGTGGCGCCATTGAAAAAATCTCCCGCCGAGCGCGCCGGATTAAAACCGCAGGACAAAATTTTGGAAATTAACGGGGTATCCACCGCCGGATTCAGCGTTGACGATGCCGTAAAAAGGATACGCGGAGAAATCGGAACAACCGTCATTTTAAATATTCTAAAAGATGACTTGACCGGAGCGCGGGATATCTCAATCGTGCGGGAGGAGATTGTGGTTCCGACTCTTGATCTTGAGATTGACGAAGAAAGCATCGCTCATTTGGAACTCCATAGCTTCAATGAAAAAGCGCCGGCTGCGTTTTTAGAAGCGGTGGTGGACATTATTTCAAACGACGCTAGCGGCATCGTGCTTGATTTGAGGAATAATCCTGGCGGCTTTCTTGACGTCGCGATTGACTTGGCCGGCTGGTTTCTGGATCGGGGAACCATAGTCACAACCGAGAGTTTCCGCGACGAGGCAAAAAACAGGGTTTTCCGCTCCAATGGCAATGGCGCGCTTAAAAAATATCCTTTGGTAATACTTGTGAACGAGGGATCGGCGTCCGCCTCGGAGATTCTGGCCGGCGCTCTGCGCGATCACAGAAAAACGGCGCTCGTGGGCGCCAAGACCTTCGGTAAGGGAACCGTGCAGGAATTGACGCCTCTTCATGACGGTTCAAAGCTTAAAATAACGGTTGCCAACTGGCTTCTGCCTAGCGGTCAGGTCCTTGAAAAGAACGGCCTCGCGCCCGATTACGAGGTGAAAATTACCGAAGAGGACGCGCAAGCGAAGCGCGATACCCAACTTGAAAAAGCAAAAGAGATTCTAAAGGGTGAAATCAGGAAATTAGCAAATGGCAAATAGCGCAGAGCAAATAGCAAAATACCATTAGCTATTCATTTGCAATTTGCCAAATGCCGCCATGGAAGTGTTGCTTTTAACCGACGTTAAGGGCGTCGGCCGGCGCATGGAAGTCAAAAACGTTGCCGACGGCTACGCGCGCAATCTTTTGTTTCCAAAAAAACTCGCAATGCCGTTTGCGAAAGACGCGGTTGCCATAAAAGCCAAGTTTGAGGCGGAAGAAAAAACACGCGCTGCCGAAATAGAAGTAATGGCAAGAAAACTCGAAACTATAACTCTTGAATTTTCGGTCACCACCGGAGAAAAAGGCGAAGTATTCGGCTCTGTGAGTAAAGCCGACATTGAAGGCGCGCTTCGCAAGGAGGGCATAAAAGCGGGAATTGTAATGATAGAAAAACCGCTCAAAAAAACCGGCGAACATTTCGCCGATGTTGATCTCGGCAGAGGCATAAAAGCAAAAATCAGAGTAGTGCTTAAGAATTCATCCGCGGAGTAACCGCCACTATTTTTACTGATCTTTTTGAGCCGTCAAAAAGCGTTTTTGTGCGCGAAAGGAATTGAACGAGCCCTTGTTTCAAGGCATATAAAGTATCGTCCGCGCCGCGCTCAACATTTCTGCCCGGTATATAGTGCGTGCCTCGCTGGCGGATAATTATCTGACCCGCGCGAGCCAGTTCGCCGTGATTGATTTTCACGCCTAATCTTTTTGATTCGGAATCGCGCCCTAATTTAGTTGAACCTCCTGATTTTGTATGTGCCATATTTGTCTAAATTTTCAGAGAAAATTTAGCTACAAATATGAGCATCCCGACAATCCGCTCGCTGGCGGATTCGTCGGGGCGCCATACCTATAGCTTTTGCAAAAGTATAGTATACTCAATGCATGCCGTCAACTCCTCAACCAAAACTAGTTTTTGACATAGAAACCATCGGAGAAGATTTTGACGCTCTTGATAAAACAACTAAGGAATCATTGACCCAGTGGATTGAGCGTGAAGCCGAGGACAAGGACGACTATAACCGCCTTTTGGATGAGCTTAAAAACGGGCTTGGATTTTCCGCGCTTACCGGCCAGATTGTTGCCGTTGGCGTATTGGATGTTGAAAAGGACAAAGGCGGCGTTTATTTTCAGTCGCCCGGGACAAAACAGGAGCGCTTTGAAGAAGACGGCATTTCTTTTGAAGCGATGCCGGAGGAAGGGATTATGCGCAAGTTTTGGGAACTTGCCGACAGGTACACTATTTTTATCACCTTTAACGGCCGGTCTTTTGACGTGCCGTTTTTAATGACTAGATCCGCCATTCACAAGGTGCGTCCGACAAAAAATTTAATGGCAAGCCGTTATCTTTACCAACAGCACGCGGACGCGATCCATATTGATCTTTTAGACCAGCTTTCTTTTCAGGGCGCGGTGAGGAGAAAAGGGAGCTTGCATCTTTGGTGCCGCGCCTTTGGCATAAAAAGCCCCAAATCAGAAGGGATTACCGGCGATGACGTCAATATGCTCTTTAAGAAGAAAAAATACCTGGATATCGCGAGATATAACGTGGGGGATCTTCGGGCCACGAAAGAGCTGTTTGGGGCGTGGAATGATTATTTTAATATTTAGTTGTTCTAATGTTCTAATGTTGTAGTGTTGTAGTGCGCGACCATCTTTTGTTTCGTCAGTTTAGAACATAACATTAGAACATTAAAACAATAGAACAATTACAACATGCTTTTCCGCCTCAAATTCTGGTTTAACCAGCATAAACGCGATGTTTTCTTAGACGTTCTGATTCTTCTTATCGCCACGAGCGCGTTCGGTCTCGGTTATCTTTATGCGAAAAATACTTCCGGCCGGGCACCTATCGTAATTGAGAAGAATACCGATAAGTAATAAATGAACTGCTTAAATTCCGTCAGTCATCATAACTAAACTACCTAGCGATCGCTAGCTAGTTTAGTTAGTTATATTAGTATCGCATATGTGAAGCACAATAAAAAGAGGCGTTTTCGCGTGTGTGTTGCGAAAACGCCTCGTGCGCGCCGTAGCGGGGATTAATAATTCCTTTCTTAGTACAGAACAGCGACGTCCAACCACTGGACGCCCCAGTTCTTTGCCTGTTTATGAGTCGCCATACGGACGTCAATGTGGTAGATGCCTTGTTTGGCGTCTTGCCTCATTACTCCGCCCGTGTCGTCAACTTCCCGAGTTCCAGCTCCTGGAATTTCGAGAACTGTGCCATAATCTAGCAGTTCTGGGTCCGCCGCTACGCCGATCGGCTCACATGCTTTGTGGCCAAAACGCAGTAGGCGGTTCGGTCCGTATTGTGCCCATTCTCCGCAACACTCTTCGCATGGACAGTAGGCAGTGACCTTCATACGGATTACGCGGCTACGCGGTTCATAGCTGTCGGTGCAGACCACCGCTTGCGCCTGCCCACGGAAAGGCTCCTCACCTTTCGTTTCTTGGGGCTGTGCGCAGAAGAGATAGCCGAGCGCCAGGAGATCGGTCAAAAACAACAACTTGTAAAGGTACATCTGATCCTTTCTCTGGGGCGAGAAAAGATAGGCATAATATAGCAAATTATAGATATATTGTCAAATGGGGTGAGGCATGTTATAATGTATAAGTCGGTAATTCAGACGGCTACCGAGCACATAATGCTTTATGTGCTCGGAGGAAAGTCCGGACACCCAGTCCCGCCCTCGGCGGGGCACGTGTAGTGGCTAACCGCCATCAGCACAAATTTACAAGTCGCAAGATTTGTGAATAAGGCAGAGGTGCGAACAGTGACGCTCCGATCCGCAAGGCATCGGAGAGGCCCTATCCCAGATCAGCAGGCCTAATTCCGTCATAGGGATAACAAAGCGGAAGTGAAACGGCTAAATCCTTACATAGGTGCAAGGCCGAGCTCCGACATTTGGTCGGAGAGTGCCGCTATTCCCCTGAGTTTATCCAAGGGCACGACCCCGAGAGCAATCGAGGGGCTAGATAAATTGCCGTCGAATACAGA
>CAYJCQ010000039.1:0-6676 GCA_964368725.1 uncultured Candidatus Saccharibacteria bacterium | reverse complement strand
GCGATCACCTTTGATCCGAAAGAGATTTCTAAAAATCTTCAGAGGAGCGGGGGATTTATCCCGGGCATCAGGCCGGGAGATCCTTCCGGCGACTTCCTTTCAAAGCTTACCAAGCGCATCACGCTTTTCGGCGCGCTCTTTCTGGGGCTTGTGGCAATTCTTCCCAACTTAACCCAGCTTTTGACCGGTGTGCAGATTTTGACCATAGGAGGCACTGCGCTTTTGATCGTGGTCTCGGTGGCGCTGGAAACTATGAAGCAGATTGACTCGCAGCTGGTGATGAGGGAATATGAGGGGTTTGAATAAACGCTCGCGGTGTATCTTTTCTCGAAACCCGCTTCGTCCCGCCAGCGCGGGACTTGCTTGTCCTCGGCGCGCGACCGCCGGCGCTCCGCTAGTTAATCGGCGGGCCATGCTCGCGCGCCTGCGGGGTTCCTCCGAAAAGATACACCACTCGCTTTAGTTGGTTTTTGTTATGTATTGTACATTTGACGTATAGGGTATAAATAAGTATTGTATAACAAGTAGTTTTTTCCATTGGTTCTTTTTGTTTAAGACGGCTCTTTTCGGAAAGGAGGCGCGCAGTTGCATTGGCGCATAAGAGACAATCGTGTGGACTGGAAGCGGGTTTCTTGGGTTGCTGTTGAAGGGTTTATGTTGGAAGTGACGCAGCGGTTTATGCCGGCACTCGCAGCCTTCCGGCTTCAGCATCCGGAGTGGGAAGTGAGCGAACCAATCATTTTCGCCCGGACGAAACTGCAGGTGAAATTTTCGCTTCGGGCTGAATTCGTTTCGCGGCCGGACATATTCGCCGGCATGGCGGTGATCCCGCCGGAGGCCGCTGACGACGTGGCTCTTTTTCTCTCCAATTTCATCCGGGGAAAGAACCTCAAAGCGTATCTCATCATCCGCACCGAGCCGCGCACCGACCTCGCCTACTGGATTTCGCCGCAGGACTACCGGCAGTTCTATGAGAGCAGCCGATGAGACCCGTTAGAGAACACGGGTCTCTTTTATTGAATTCATCACCCCATGACACTAGTTTGACATTTAGGGGTTGAATGTTTTTATCACGAAACTTTTTAAGAGTTATTCGGAGTTTTTTATAATGCGGGCAATGGGTCCGCGGTTAGTCCTTTAACAAGCGTGTAAGCGCCCGGGTCATGGGGGGAAAAGCATGTGCGCAGAAGTTGCGGTTGCATCCGTAAGTATTCGTCTTACCCTGGAAGGTGACGCCCTGGTCTTGCCGACGGAGTTTTCCTGCGAACAGTCCGCGCCAACCGCTATTTACGCCAGTATGCGTTGCGGGATTCATGAAGTGTGCGGCGGAGAGATGATGACGCACCTTGGTTCCAAAACCCATTTCGAGATAGTCTGCGGCCGCTGTTTTCTCCGCGTCCCTGTTCACGTTGGAATCAGGACATTCTTCGATCTCCGGGAAGAGTGCGCGAAGAAAATCATGCCCGGCAGCATCCTTCCCGGTTCGTAAGAGGAGCGTTTCCGAACGCGCCCGCCATTAATTTGGTGGGCTCTTTTTTTTGTGCTACGATAAATTTATGAAAAGAATCTCCGTTATCATCTACGGGCCGCCGGGGTCGGGGAAAAGCACGCAGGCGGAACTTGTCGCCAACCATTTCGGGTTGATCCGTTTTGACACGGGTAAGTATATTGCTTCGGAAATTTACGATCCAAACAATAGAAAAAATAAAACAGTAATGAGGCAAAAAATGCTTTATGAGAAAGGAATGCTTTGCGACCGCCCGTGGGTATACAGAATAGTCAGCAGACAGCTTAAGAAAATAATCGCCGCCGGATACGGCGTGGTTTTGAGCGGTTCGCCGCGCGATCCATACGAAGCGTTTGACGCTCCGGGGAGGCCGGGAGTTTACACTTTGCTTAAGCGCGGCTATGGGAAGAAAAAAATTTTTACGTTCATACTTAATGTCAGGCCCGAGCATTCTGTCAGTCGCAACAGCGGCAGGAAACTTTGCGGGGTTTGCCGCCGGGCCTATATTATTATCAAAACCGGCGTTCTTTCGGCATGTCCTTTCTGCGGCGCGCCTCTTTCTATTCGGAAAGACGACCGCAAAATAATAATTGTTGACCGTCTTGAGGAATATAAAAAACAGACCCAGCCGATTTACGCCGGCCTCCGGCGCCTTGATTATCAAATTAATCATATTGATGGTGAGCGGCCGCCTTATAAAGTTTTTTCGGATATTCTAAAGTTCATTCCAAAATAAGAGATGGCTCTTATAAAATCAGAGGAGGAAATCGCGAAAATTCGTTCAGCCGGCAGGATTCTCGCGCGCGTTTTAGACGAGCTCAAGGGGCTGATCCAGCCCGGCATCGCGCTCAAAGACCTAGACGATGTGGCTCGTGGGTTTATACGGAAACTCGGCGGTGAGCCGGCATTCTTGGGCTACAAGCCGACAGGCGCTCTAAAGCCTTTTCCGGCTGCTCTGTGTACATCGCTAAACGACGTAGTCGTGCACGGAGTGCCAACTAGCCGGCGGCTCAAGACAGGCGACGTCTTAAAACTTGATTTAGGGGTGAAGTTCGAGGGATATTACGCCGATGCCGCCGCGACCGTCGCCGTTCCGGAAACGGATCCAAGGACAGCGGCTTTGATTGCCGCAACCGAATCAGCTTTAAACAGAGCTGTCGCGCTCGTACGTCCGGGAAAGGCCTTGGGGGACATAGGTTACGCGATTCAGGAGGAAGCCAGAAAACGGGGATTTAAGATCGTCAAAGGATTGACCGGCCACGGCGTGGGGACCGATCTTCATGAAGAGCCGAGCGTTTTGAATGAGGGCAGGCCGGGCAAGGGCATGAAGCTTAAAACAGGAATGGTAATCGCAATAGAGCCGATGGTTTCGGCCGGATCGCCTTTTGTTAAAAAATTATCTGACGACAGCTACGCCACTGTTGACGGCAGTTTATCAGCTCATTTTGAGCATACGGTTGCGATTACGGATAAAGGAGCGGAAGTGCTTACTATGTTAGAATGAATTATGAATCATGAATTATGGGTCATTGATAAGCAATCATTTCTTTAATTCACAATTCAAACTTCATGATTCATAAATAGTATGGCTCGCCCATTTTTATCCGTCATAATTCCCTCATATAACGAAGCGGAGCGCCTGCCACTCACATTAATTGATATTGATCGCCAGCTCCGTAACGAGAATTATGCGTATGAGATTATGGTTGTCGTTGATGAGGCATCCAGCGACAAAACGCACGATATCGTGAGAAAATTCCTGCCGCTTGTGAAAAATCTGAAATTGATCGTAAATTCAGGCGGCCACGGCAAGGGAGCTTCGGTCAAAGCCGGGATGCTCTCTACGCGAGGCACCTGGCGGCTCGCGATGGATGCCGATAACGCCGTTTCTGTGGCCGAATTCAACAAGCTTCTCGCCGACGAACGATTTATGAAAGAAGCCGATGTTTTTCTGGCTTCGCGCGGCGTGAAAGGGACTGTTTGTTCGCCGCATTTCCCTTTTAGAAGGCGTCTCGCCGAATGGATGCTTAACTTTTTTGCGGGAATGATTTTCAGGATTCCGATAAAGGACTATTTTCTGGGTTTTCACTGCTATTCGGGCGATTCAGCCGACGCGGTTTTCCCTTTAGTCCGCACCGGCGGCTGGACCGCCCAGCTTGAAGCGGTCGTTTTGGCTTCGCGCCGCGGCTTCAGAATAAAGGAGGTGCCGGTAAACGCGGCGTTTGCCAAGGGGTCGCATTTCAAGGGCGCCGCGTACTTGCAAATGTTTATTGAAACCTTTAGGATTTGGTGGTGGTTTAAAAGAGGTAAATATGGAATATTACGTAACAGCTGAGCGTTTGGAAGAGTTGAAACGGGAGCTGGAGGAACTTAAAACAACCAAGCGCATCGAAGTCGCCAAGCGCCTGCGCAGAGCCAAAGAACTCGGCGATTTGTCGGAAAACTCCGAATACATCGAAGCGCGCGAGGAACAGGGGCTCGTGGAGCGCCGAATTTATGAATTGGAGAATATGGTTAAAAGCGCGGTTTTGATAACCAAGCCGGAAACCAATACCGAGGCGATTCAGATCGGCTCCACCCTTGAAGTGGAAAAAGAAGGCAAGCGCACCAAATATACGATCGTCGGTTCATCGGAGGCGCGTCCCGAGGCCGGTTTAATATCCAATGAATCGCCTTTGGGCAAATCATTTTTAGGTAAGAAAGAAGGCGACGCGGTCAAGATCAAGGTGCCGATAGGGGAGGTGACATATAAGATTGTGAGAATAGAGTAATCATCAGTTAATAGTGAATTTCGCATTAATATGTGAATTCGTAAATTCGTAAGGGATTCGATATTCGCTGATGAAGATTATGCTTGACGACCTTATCAAAGAACGTCTAAAAAAGCTTGAAGTTCTTAAAACGGCGGGTGTTGATCCGTATCCGGCGTCAGCAAAGCCCACTCATACCGCGCATGAACTAACGCAGGATTTTGAAAAACTCGCGGCCGCGAAAACCAAAATGACCGTAGCCGGCCGCGCTGTCGGACTCCGCGATCAGGGGAGCTTGATTTTTATTGATTTAAAAGATGAGAGCGGCCAGATTCAGTTGGTGGCGAAGCGCGATCTGGTCGCCGAATTCGAGTTATTTCAGAAAACCCTTGATATCGGCGATTTTATAGAAGCCGATGGAATTCTTTTTACGACTCAAAAAGGCGAGAAGAGCATTGAAGTTTCGCGCCTGAAATTTTTGACTAAATCGCTCCGGCCAATTCCTTCCGAATGGTACGGTCTTGAAGATATTGAAACGCGTCTGCGCAAGCGTTATTTGGATTTGCTTTCGCATCCGGAATTGAAAAGTATGTTTCAGAAAAAGGCGCTTTTCTGGAAATCATTCCGCGACTTTTTGAATAAGAATGGTTTTCTAGAGGTAGAAACGCCGGTTTTGGAGCCGATTCCGGGCGGAGCGGACGCGGAGCCGTTTGTGACGCGCCATAACGCTTTGGACACGGATTTTTACCTGCGCATTTCTTTAGAGCTTTACCAGAAGCGTTTGATTGTCGCCGGCTTTGAAAAAGTTTTTGAGATCGGCAGGATTTTCAGGAACGAGGGCATTGACGCCGAGCATTTGCAGGACTATACCCAGATGGAATTTTATTGGGCATACGCGGACTATAAGGATCTGATGAAATTCACGGAAAAAATGTACAAAACGGTGATTAAAAAAACGTTTGGAACCTTGGTTATAAAATCGCAAGGGCAGGAAATTGACTGGGGCGCCAAATGGGGGAAATTGAACTATGCCGCCGTTTTCAAAAAAGAGCACGGCATGAATTTGGAAAAAGCGACTGAAGGACAATTACTTGAAAAGGCCCGCGAGTTGAAGCTTGACGCGCCGGCCGGATTGGGCAAGGGCCGTCTGATTGATCTGATTTTCAAAAAAACCATCCGGCCAAAAATCATTCAGCCGACTTTTTTAGTGAATCATCCGGTTGACGTCTCGCCGCTTGCCAAGCGCCAAAAACCTGGCGCCTATACCGTCCAGAGATTGCAGGTTATAGCATTGGGCACTGAACTCGGCAACGGCTGGAGCGAACTTAACGATCCGATTGACCAGCGCGCGCGTTTTGAAGAGCAGGCGAAGCTGCGGGAGAAAGGGGATAAGGAAGCCCAGATGATGGACGAGGACTTTGTAGAAGCATTGGAATACGGCATGCCGCCAACCGCCGGCTTCGGGTTTTCGGAGCGGTTATTCGCCGTGCTCGTTGACAAACCGGTGCGGGAAACCGTGTTCTTCCCGCCGATGCGACTTAAGAGGTAGCATACGAATTAATCTGCGAAATACGAAATACGCCAGGTGGTGAATACGAAATTGTGAAAAACCGCCACACGCGTTTTTTTTGCAATCATTCCAAAATCAAGTTATCATTAAATGTATTCGCGATTTGCGTTATTAGCATTATTTTGAAAAACATTCGCATTATTAGCGATTACTCTATGAGAAAAGTAATGGTTTTCGGAACATTTGACGGCCTCCACGACGGCCACCGCGCCATGCTCCAGGAAGCCAAACATCTGGGCGATTATTTGATGGTTGTGGTAGCCCAGGATCACATGGTTGATCATTTAAAAGGACATTTGCCAAATAAAAATTTTGCCGAGCGTTTTGAGCATCTGGAAAATCAGGACGGCGTAGATAAGGTGCTGATAGGCGATCCGATAAGATGCGAATGGAATGTCGTGACTAGAGAGAAGCCGGATATAATCGCGATCGGCCACGACCAGGATATGCTCAAAAAGGATTTAGAAGACGCCCTGCCGCGCCTAAAAATAAAAGCAGAGATTAAGCAGTTAAAGTATTATGAAAGAAGCAAAGAATAAAATTCTATTGGCTAGTGGCTAAACCCTAGTGGCTTATTAATGTATGCTTGATATTAATCTAATCCGTACCAAACCAGATTTTGTAAAGAAATCCCTGAAAGACAGAGGATTAAAATCAGCATTAGTTGATGATTTTTTGGCTTTGGATGAAAGCTGGCGCAGTTTAACCAAGCAGGTTGATGACGCGCGGGCGCGTTTGAACGAGCTTTCAAAAGTAAGAAGTATAGATGAGGCAAAGAAGGCGAAAGCAGAAGCGAAAGATCTTGAAGAGCGGATACGAAAGATAGAAGGCGAGCGCGACGGCATGCTA
>CAYJCQ010000038.1:0-6761 GCA_964368725.1 uncultured Candidatus Saccharibacteria bacterium | reverse complement strand
ATTGGTATACTGAAAGTAATGAAAATTCTTCTAGTCGTTGACGCTCCCGGGCCGGCGGAGTTTATCGCGCCGGTTATACGCCTTTTAAAGAAAAAATTTGAACTGCAGATTATCACAGTTAAAGAATCGCCGTATAAAATTCTTGAAGAATACGCTCCGTTTCATTGCGAAAGAGAAGAAGATGTTGAGGGTCTTTATCGGCGCCTGAATCCCGATGTCTTGCTTGTCGCCATGAGTTCTTTGGTGCTCGGTCCGTACGTTAATAAGCGCTTTACCGAGCTCGCGCGCGCTGACGGCAAGAAGATCATTGCTTTTCAGGATTATTGGGCAAATCACCGCCAGCCGCAAAATTTTGCCGTCAAGGGTTTTTGGGACGCGGTTTTGGCGCCGGACGAGCTCGCTAAAAAGCTCATGCTTGAGGATATGTCGGCTGATAATAATTTTAAGTGCGAAATTGTCGTTACCGGCAATCCGGCATTTGAAAAATTCAGGAACGTGAATGTCGGGGAGGAGCGCCTGCGCCTGCGGGATAAATACGCTATTGATGATGGCGCGATTGTGATTTTATATTCCGGCCAGGGGACTCCGCAAAGCTTCAAGGCGGACGAAATAACTTTTTCGTTTTTAATAAGTACAATTCACGAGATGAGATCAAAAGGCGAGCGGCTGGCGCTTTTAGCCCATGCTCATCCGCGCGACGAGCATCCGGAACGTTACAAAGAGCTAGCGCAAGGGGAATCTCTTCTGGATCTGGATATAGAATCTGGCTTGGCGGAAGGAATCATGCCCGTTGCCGACACCGTTATCTCAATGTACTCCACTAGCTTGATTCATGCCTGCTATCTGCGCATACCCGCGATAAGCATTATTTTGCCGAATGCGGGAGGCAGGCGGCTTAAGACAGTTGCGCTTGATGATTTCCCGCCGAATTTGGTCGGCGCCTCAATCGGCGTTTATAATGATTCTGCCGAAGAGTTAGCCAAAGTTATAAAAAGAATTGCCGATGAACCGGCTTATCGCCTAAGCATCCGCGAGATGCAGGAAAAATATTTCGCGCTTCCCAGTGAGCCGGCAGCCAAAAGCGTTTCGGACGCCATAGTCAAATTTGCTTTTTCCCGAAAGCTCTTTTAAAATAGTTTTATTCGTTTATGCGCTCCAAAGCAGCAGTAATTTTAATCGTCATAGCGTTGGTCAGTATCTTTGCCGGCTTTTTTGTTTTTCCGAAGGGCTTTGGAGCGTCTCTCCTGCCGTGGCGGCTCGGGCTTGATTTGGTTGGCGGCGCGCATTTGGTTTATGAAATCGATATGTCCGGAGTGGGCGATGTTGATCGCGATTCGGTCGCGAGCGGTTTGCGCGACGTGATTGAGCGCCGTGTCAATCTTTTCGGAGTTTCCGAGCCCCAGGTCGTAACCGCGAAAAGCGGCGGTTCTTACCGGTTAGTGGTTGATTTGGCCGGCATCAAAGGCGTATCAGAGGCGATTGACGAGATCGGCGCCACTCCGTTTTTGGTATTTTCCGAAGTTGTCGTTCCGGAAAACGCCACCTCAACCGAGATTACCGCGGAGAATTTCAAAGAAACGGAGCTTACAGGCCGCTATATAACCGGAGCAAGTTTGGTTTTTGATCAGGTTGCCGGTCAGCCCCAGATTTCTTTGAACTTCAACGCCGAAGGTGCGGATATTTTTGAAAAACTTACGGAAAAGAACATAGGCAAACAGATCGCGGTTTTTCTTGACGGCGTTTTGATCACCGCGCCGGTCGTGCAGGAAAAGATCGCCGGCGGCAAAGCGCAGATTACCGGTCAGTTCACGCTTGACGAGGCGAAAATTCTCGTTTCTCGCTTTAACGCCGGAGCGCTTCCGGCTCCTATAGCGCTCATAAGCCAAGAGACGGTAGGCGCGACTTTGGGCGCCGATTCTTTGAAAAAAACCCTTTTCGCCGGCGCGATCGGCACTGCGATAATCGCGCTTTTTATGCTTGCTTATTACCGCTCGCTCGGATTTTTCGCCGCGACTGCGCTTTTAATTTACATCTCAATCACGCTTTTTATCTTCAAAGCTCTCTCCATTACGCTTACTTTGGCCGGCATAGCCGGAATAATACTTTCAATCGGCATGGCGGTTGACGCGAATATTCTGATTTTTGAACGTACCAAGGAAGAAATTAAGCGCGGCTTATCCAGGGTTTCGGCTCTTGAAGAGGGTTTTAGACGCGCCTGGCTCTCAATCAGGGATTCCAACGTTTCAACCATTCTTACTTCCCTTATCCTTTATTACTTTACCACCGGCTTTATCAAGGGCTTCGGGTTGGCGCTTTTGATCGGCGTCGTGGTTTCAATGTTTAGCGCCATTACGGTGACAAGGACAATGTTAAGAGTATTTATTAAATAGCAGCGATACCAATACACCAATCCATCCGAATGACACGAATGGTTCTATTCGTAAATTCGTGTGCTATCCGGAATTAGTGTCGCTTAGGATATGAACATAATCGGTCACAAATCAATTTTTCTCTCCGTTTCCGGTTTTCTGGCTCTCGCGGGCGTAATCGTCATAGCAGTTTTTGGTTTCAAGCCGGGCATTGATTTCGCGGGCGGGACGCTTTGGCAGGTCGCGTTTCCGGACGGCGGGATTCTGAAAGACGAACTTTCCGGATTTTTGGAAACCGATTTAGGCGTCTCGGGCGCCGTAGTTTCCGAAGGAGAAGGCAATAGTTTTCTGATCCGAGCTTCGGAGATCGGCGAATCATCTCATCAGAATCATCTTTTGAGCTTGCAAGCAAAATTCGGAAAAATAGACGAGCTTTCTTTCCAGACTATCGGCAGCGCCGTCGGCGGGGAATTGCGAAGGCGCGCCATTACCGCTTTCGTCCTGGTGCTCCTGGCGATTTCTTTTTACATCGCGTTCGCTTTCAGGAAAGTATCCCGTCCAGTCGCCTCGTGGAAGTACGGCTTGATTACTTTAATCACGCTTTTTCACGACGCCTTGATACCGGCCGGACTCATGGCCGTGCTCGGACGGACCGTTAACGCGGAAATTGATACAAATTTTATAGTGGCAATTCTCGTAGTCATGGGATTTTCGGTTCACGACACCATAGTTGTTTTTGACCGCGTACGGGAGAATTTAAGAGTGGCGGGTTCTTCCGTTAAAGATTTTAGCGCCTTGGTTAATGCAAGCATTAATCAAACCATAGCCCGTTCCGTGAACACTTCATTAACTTTGGTTTTGGTGTTGCTGGCCCTGTTGGCTTTCGGACCGGCGCATCTTATGTATTTCGTGCTTATTATTACCGTGGGTACGATAGTCGGAACTTATTCGTCCATATTTGTGGCAAGCCCTCTGCTTACTTTATGGAGAAGCAAATTTTAAACTGACATTGAGGCCTGTGGATGGCCAAAGATTTGACTCAAAACAAGGGCTATGATAAAGTATTTGACATAGGAAAACCCTAGTGGTAAACTATAAATCATGATGAATACCAAAACTGCTTATACGGGCGCGAAAGCGTTTGTTGATGAATTTCTTTCCGGTTTGGAGGATAGAGAACAAGAGGTTTTGCGCAGCCGTTACGGGTTGAACGGCGGAGAACCGGAAACGCTTCAGGCGATCGGCAACCGTTACGGCATAACCCGGGAACGCGTGCGTCAGATTGAAGCCGGAGCGCTTGTTAATTTGAGGCGGAAAACGGACCATCCTTATCTTGCTTCGTTTGTTGAGGCGGCTTCCGGCCGTTTGAAAAGCGTCGGCGGCGCGGAGCGCGAAGACGGCTTTATGGAAAACTTTGCGCGCCTAACCGGACACCGCGGCGCTGTTGCCGAATTCGCCTCGGCGGCGAAATTCCTTCTTGAACTTTCGGGCAAAGTTCTGAGCTTCCGCGACAGCTACGGCAACGATTGGCATGATTATTGGTATTTAACCGCCGCTGATAAAAAGCAGCTGCAATCCTTTATTTCAAAATTTGAGTCCGTTATGAAGGGCCGCAAAGAGGAAGTGCTTTTGGGCGGTAAGTTTGATTCGGTCTTTGACGAGGTCGCGCGTACTGCCAGGATGCCTCAAGCGGCGGCAAAAAATTATCTGGCGATTTCCAAACGTTTCGGCGTGAGTCCGTTCGGGCAGACCGGCCTTGTGTCTTGGTCGGAGGTGAATCCGCGGACGGCGCGCGATTGGGCATACCTGATTTTGAAGAAGGAACAAAAACCGCTGCATTTCACCGAACTTTCTAAAATAATAAAGGATTATCGCAAGGGTAAGCGCACCAATCTTCAGACCGTTCATAACGAGCTTATTAAGGACGATCGTTTCGTTTTGGTCGGCCGCGGCATGTACGGTCTTAAAGAGCACGGTTATATCCCCGGAACAGCGAAAGAAATCATCTCGCATATTTTAAAGAATAACGGGCCTTTGCGTTCCCGGGAGATAATTTCGCTGGTCAAAGAACAGCGTTTCTTTAAGGAAGGTACGATTCTTATTAATCTTCAAAACCGCAGGAATTTTCAGTCCTTGCCGGACGGCCGCTATACTCTGCGAGAGGCGTAATTTCTTATAGAAAATGCCTTTTCCGCGCTTGTTCATTGGTCTCTTAATATCCAAAGAGGAAATCTTTTGATATACTTATCAGCAGATATATGAGCGGGATCTTTTCTTTCGTCTGGGACGCGGCGATCGGCGTTTTGGGCAGTATCTGGCCGATCGTGGTTTTTGTACTTGTTTTTCCGATTTTTAAGTCAACCTGGATGTTTTGGCGACAGTCAATTTACAAAAAAGCAATCAAATGGGTATTGCTTGAGTTGCGTATCCCTCGGGAAATCAGGAAAAGCGTCCAGGGGATGGAGCAGATTTTCGCCGCAATACATGCTTTAGGCAACGCTCCCAACAACCTTATGGAGTGGTACTGGGCAGGAGAAGTCACGGAGTGGAAAACGTTTGAAATGGTGAGTTTTGGCGGCGAAGTTCACTTTTACGTGCGTACCAGGGCGAAGCAAAAAGGGTTGGTAGAGGCGGCAATACTTTCCTATTATCCGGACATTGAAGTGGTGGAGGTTGAGGATTATATGGATAAATTTCCTACAACCGTCAGAGAAATGCATGATCAAGGTTACGATCTTTGGGGGAGCGAAATGCTTTTGGTGCGCGAGGGTTGCTACCCGATCAAGACCTACGACCAGTTCCACGCTCCGGCTGAAGAAAAAGAATACGATCCTATCGCCGAGTTTTTGGAGGTACTGGGAAAAATCAAAAAAGAAGAAATTGTCGGCATTCAGATTTCCGCCGCGCCAGCAGGCATAAAATGGTTTGAGGAATACGAGCCACTGCTCCAAAAACTTAAAGAGCCGAAGATTAAAAAAGAAAAATTTAGGTCGGGCGAAGGCCAAATGGAGAGTTTCGCTAAAATGATCGCGCGTTCTCCGGGCGAAACCGACACTCTTGAAGCTATAGAAAAAAATCTCTCCAAGCCGGCCTTTGATGCCATCATAAGGTTTGTCTATCTTTCTCCCCAGGCGACTTTTTACGACAGTTACGCGAGAAGAGGGCTTACCGGCGCCTTTAATCAGTATGCTTCATTAGACCTCAATTCTTTCAGACAGAATTATGTCGTCAGTACCAGGACGCAGATTTGGGTTTATCCCTATCTTTTTCCGAAACGCAGGAACGATTACAGGAAACAGCGTCTGCTCTATACTTACCGCAACCGCTACTGGCCGCCTGAGTCCTTAATGGGTCGCATAATAACTTCTTACATACTGAACTGGAATTTTGCTTCAAAGTCGGTCCGGCTCACCACCCAGTGCCTGGCGACTATTTTTCATCCGCCGACCTATTTCGTGCTCACCGCTCCGCATATCGCTCGCGTACCTTCTAAGAAAGCTAGCCCGCCCGCGGGCCTGGCGATTTTCGGCGATGAGGAAGCGATAGAAAAGTTTATGTAGGTTTTTTAAAATGAATTCCGATCCGTTTTCCGATGCGGTAAAAAGTTTTTTCTCCGATCCCACTCGCGGCTTATTTAATGCGCTTAAGTGGATTAATTTTTTTGATGATTCAGAAAAAATGATTAAAATTTGGGAATCAATCAGAATTTCTTTCATGGTCGCGGACGCGATAGTGATTGCGGCATTTGTCGGCGTATTTGTCGCCGCCTTCAAATACCGTCCGCACCTGCGCCCCGAATACACTCCGCATAAGAAAACTTTCACGCTTCGGGACGCGGTTTTAAAAGAGCGCTGGGAAAAAATAAAAGTCAAAATTCAGTCCGGAACTCCGGATGCCTTAAGAATCGCGATCATTGAAGCCGATAAATTCACCGACGATGTTTTGAAGAAAATGGGCTTAGGAGGCGAGCATATGGCAGACAGATTGGAAAAGATTTCCGCTCAAGAGATAAGGTCGCTTACCCGTCTTTGGGACGCTCATCGCCTGCGCAACAACCTGGTGCATACTCCGGGCTTTCAAGTTTCCGCTTCCGAAGCAAAAAAAGCGTTAGAAGATTATGAGGCGTTTTTGAAAGAGATAAAGGTTTTACAATGATAGCGACACCAATACGCCAATTCACTCGAATGGCACGAATGGTTCTATTCGTAAATTCGTGTGTCATTGGTAATTAGTGTCGCTTGGACATATTATGCCAAGAGCCGGTAAAATTCAAATAATCAGATATGCGCCTCCGCCTCCGGAGCTGCCTATTTATGGGCGCGTTGATCCGGCCGAAGCTTCGTTTATAGGGCGCACTAATTATGTTACCGGTTTTGAAGAAAAGAAATTCAT
>CAYJCQ010000037.1:0-6838 GCA_964368725.1 uncultured Candidatus Saccharibacteria bacterium | reverse complement strand
TGGTTGACCCCGGCTTCAGCGATGATAAAGCACGGTTCACCGTCCCCTACTAGCCGATTGCCTATCTTTACTTTCTGCCCCATAGATCAAATTTATTCCTTTATATTGTATGTAACTAGCTGAACTTATCCGCAGTTTTGCCTAATGTTTGACCATGTCTAGCGATTGAATTGTAACACTAAATAATGCGTTCAATAAAATCAACGGCGCGCTTGTAGGAAAGACCGTCGCGGTAAGGTATGTAGAGGCTGGCGACTCGATCTCTATTTTCCCGATCGCGTTCGGGATGATCAAGATAAAACCTCACGGCTTCAATGAATTCATTGAAGCCCCCCCCCCCCCGCCCCGCGCCTTATTTTCCCCGTGGACGATATTACCATGCTCCCAAATAATAATCCGGGTTCTGACCGGGCTTGGTCGTAAAATTTATTTTTATACCGGGCAACCCAAAAAGACACGACTCGAGCGAAATGGTTGATTTGTAATTTATATTGAGATCGGTGTACGTAAGGGTCGCTTTAAGATTTGCGAAATCTTCGTCATCCATCTCCGTCTGGGTTATGCCGATCTTGCCGGTTTCTACACGCTTGCCAGCCGGCTCAACCCGGACATTGGAGAGACCGCGAAATTCTCCATAGCGCTCGATTTTGTCAAAAGGATGGAGGCGAATTAAAATATTCGTCTCGGGCAGTTCGCGGCGCGCGCGCTTGAAGAAGCATCCGTATGAAGTCAATCTCGAAAGGATGTTTGTTGCCGACTGTCGCAAAAAGTATCGTTTTTTTGAACGGATCCAATCCTTTAGAACGAATGAAGGATTCGCGGCTCGGGAGCGCACCTTTGGAAACGAAGTAACGGTCGAAACGGGCGCTGCCGGTTACGAAAACGCGCGCCGGATCAAACTTGTGAATAGAAACCGCGGCGTCGCGCACAAGATCGTTCCAGACAAAAAGAAAATCCGGTTTCCGAATACGCACGGCTTTGAAACCGGTTAAATTGTCCCAGCTGAAGTTTGTGGCGAGCGTTGGAATTCCGGCCTTCTTTGCCAGGATAATCGCTTCGGCGTCGAAAACCTGAATTCCCGGAGTTGCGGTCATGACGAGCGCCGGCCGATAACGAGCGACGTAAGAGTCAAAAGCGGGCGACGCGCCAGTTAAAATTGTCTCTAGTTTGGTTAAGACATTAATAGTTAGTAACGGCGCGAATGGATAAGAGAGCGCTCGCAAGAGCCGAGCGCGTTTGTCGGCAAGAAATGCTTGGCTTTCGTAGTACACCGATACGCCAGTCAGATGATTAAGTTCGTGGAGAGCGGCGCCGCGCAGGCGCTTGAAGGCGGCGGAGAGCTTCGGGCTCTGAAGCCGCCACGGCGCATACTCCACGTTTGGACCGGAAAAATAACGGCTTCCCCCGGAACTCTCGGATATCGCGCTAGTGAACACCACAACCCGATATTTACGAGATAAATACTGGATATAGTCGGTTCGGAGCAGATCGGAGATGAAAAGTGGATTTTTAAGGAATAAAAAAACTGTTTTCATTTTTCTTGCCGTGTAAAATACTACCAACTTGTCCAGCCGCCGTCTACAACCAGATTCGCGCCGGTCATATAGCTTGAGGCGTCGGCAGCCAGGAATAAAACAGCGCCGTTATACTCGTCTCGGTTTGCCATCCTGCCAATTAAGGTACGGTCGCTGTAGCGCTTCACAAACGATGCCTGGTGTCCGGCGAAAACTCCTCCGGGCGTAAGGGTATTTACACGCACGCCCGTGCCGCGCAAATAAGATGCCATCGCGCGCGTAAAATTCGGCACCGCCCCCTTCGCGGTCGCGTAACCGATGGATTTAAATTTGCCTCTTTCGTAGATCCGATTGTCCGGCGCCACCAAACCGTAAGTGGAACTGACGTTGATGATCGAGCCGCTTTTCTGCCTTTTCATAATCGGGATCACCGCTTGGATGCACAAAAGCATGCCCGTGAGACCAACTGCGATCTCGCGCTCCCAAAGATCGATCGGGTACCGCTCGTACGGGTTAAACTGCTTTAAGGATTCCTGCGTGCCCGGCACTGGATTCATGGCGGCATTATTAATTAATACGTCAACGCGGCCGTATTTTTTGATAGCCGCTTTCACCGCCCTTACTACTTGGCTCTTTTTCGTAATATCAACCTCTTGATAATCAAATTTTTGCGCCTGCGGATTGCTGCGCACGTCAAAAAGCACCGCGCGCGCGCCTGCCTGAGAGAGGATGCGCGCGTATTCAAGCCCAAGCATGCCTGCGCCGCCGGTAATAATCGCGACCTTGCCGCGAAGAGAAAAAAATTTATTCACGCTCATACATTTATGATTTTCCCTTTTTTAATCGAACCTTTTACGGCAAGCGCAATCTTAAGAGATTCCATGCCATCAGCTAAATCAACAAGTGGTTTGTCTTTGCCTTCCGCGCAACGAATGAAATGCTTTAATTCTTCGATAAACATTGTGTTGCGTTCGAAATTTTTGGACTCATGTACGATACGCGGAGCGGCGTTCTGCTTAAAAGGCGCGAGTTTTAAGGTCTTCCCGTGATAATCCCAGAGCATCCTGCCCTGTGTCCCCAAGATTTCGAATTGACGCTTCGGCGGCCGAGCAAGATAATTCATACCTAAAGACGCAACCACTCCAGAACGAAATTCTATGATCGCTTCAGCCATATCATCGGCGTCTATGCCTAAATCGCTCTTTGTGCCGCCGAATGCGGCAACGCGCTCCGCCTTTCCGAAAAACCAATATAAATAATCTATGTCGTGGCTTTGAGTCAGCACCACGCCGCCACCCAAATCTTCTCTTGCCGCGTAGGTCTTACGATAATTCTCCCACGGATGCCAGTCAGGCAGGTATTCGCCTATCTCGGCGCGGGCGCTCACTGGCTTGCCGATCGCGCCAGAGTCAAACCAGTGTTTCATTTTTCTAAGCAGCGGGTGGAAACGCAGGTTGTACCCGACATAGCCAACCAGCTTTTTTTTCTTCGCGAGATCAATCAATGATTGCGTTCCGGCTAAACTATGGGAAAACGGTTTTTCCGTAAACACGTGCGCTCCGGACGCCATTGCTTGCCTAGCTAGGCGCACGTGCAGAGCAGTTGGGTTAGTGATAATCACGGCATCAGGCTTATATGCCAACGCCTCACTGAAGTCATAAAAAATTTTCGGCCGGAATTCTTTAATAAAAGCGGCTATAAATTTTTTATTAGAGCCGCGGCCTGTCCGATATACAACGATATTCCTCTCCCCCAAAGCGAAAAGATTCCTGTAATGCCTTTGGCCTATTGAACCCAACCCGGTTATAAGAAATTTCATGGGTATTTAAATCTCTTTATAGATGGGGCTGCGCGCTTTAAATCCTCCACGCTGTCGACATCCACAGAAAGACGCGGGTCGGTGATAAAACCGCGCATGTCCGGACCGAAAACCCGGCCGCGCTTTATGAATTTCGCACGCGTCGCGTCAACCAAACCGTTTTGCCAATACACCGTCGGTAAAAGCTGTCTTGGCACATCGGTACCGAGCTTTTTAAAATAAGGCGTGGGTAGAATTGGTTTCATTTTTTTGGTCCGACTGTCCAAAAACCACATTTTGAATGGATTGTACGGGTACGGCAGGGAAACCGACTTTACCGAATCGCATCGCGTCTTCAGTATGAAACGGATGACGCCGTCTATTTCGCGACTGGTCCTTAAGGGCGAGGTCGGGCGCAGTATTACCACGATCTCCGGCTCCCAGCCGCGATGGAACTTGAGCCACTTCAAGGCGTGCTCGAGAAATTCGATATCCGGAGACCGGTCTTGCGCATACCTTTTTGGCCTTAAAAACGGCACGTCAGCCCCGATCGTACTCGAGACACGAGCAATTTTCGCGTCGTCGGTCGACACCACGAAGGCGTCGAGTAACTTGGACTTTTTAGCCTCCTGAATCGTATAGTATATTAAGGGCTTACCGGAGAGCAAAGCGATATTCTTATGCGGTATGCTTTTTGAGCCGCCGCGCGCCGGAATAACGCCTAAAATCCTTACTTTTCCATTTACGTTTTTCATCACGCTTACACTATAACACCTATGAACCCAGAGGAGTTGCGCAAAAGACAAAACAAACTTTACTACAGCGTAAACCGCTACTTGAATTCAGAGGCCGATGAAGTTAAACTCGCTCGCGCGATAATAAACGGCTACAAAGAAATCCGCGGCTCTTTTTCTTTTAACGGGCTTACAGTGCCACAAACGATTTTCGTGCCGAGTCTTAAAATTTCGGAATATAAAAACACACCTTATTTCAAAACGCTTAAAGACCTGATTTCTTCGATCGGGCCAGCGGCGCGGGACATAAAAACGTTTCTTATTCACGGAAGCATAGCAACCATGGATTTCGTGCCAGACTGGAGCGACCTCGACACTTTCGTAATCGTGAAAAAAGAGGTTTTCCGAAACGCGGGGCGACTAAGCTATTTCCGGCAGAAAATCGTCCGTGCCAAATCATTGCTTAAAGAGATTGATCCGCTCGCCCATCACGGTTTTATTTTTCTAAACGAGGATAATCTATTTTCTTATCCACAACACTATATGCCGGTAGCCGCCCTGCGTTACTCCAAGGCCCTGTCCAGAGAAACAGAAATAACCTTCCACATCCGCGATAACCGGCTGGAGGCCGAAGAAAATTTTTACCACTACTACGACATATTCAAAGAAATCGCGGAGACGGGACTCATAAAAAACAAACCCGGCAGCCCTGATTACCAACTTAAATGGTTTGTGGCCATGCTTCTTCTAATGCCAAGTTTGTATCTCCAGGCAAAAGGAATTTACCTATACAAAAAATTCTCATTCGATTTCGTCCGACACCAATTCCTGGAAAAACTTTCCAAGGCCAGGAAAAATTTTTCCAGCGCAAAAGAAATTTTAGGCAAAGATAAATTCAGATTGGCCGCAAGGATGCTATACAATTGGCATAAAGACATCCAAATTTATAAACGCGGACGGAAATTCGTCAATCATCCCAAAAAAATTTCTCTTTCCGCGTATCGGGAGGCAAGGACTGAAATCATCGCCCAGCTCCAGAAAAATCCGGACATTCTGTCGCTCTACGAATACGGCAGTGTCGGCGCGCCCGGCATAAGCGACCTTGACCTGATTGTCGTTTCTAAAAAACGCCTTTCCGGACCGTTTAGCCGCCCGGAGGGGCCGAATATTTCGCGCGTGGCCCAAGGCACCTTAATGGTGATGCCGGAAGAAGTTTTTTCAAATATCCCGCTCTTTGATAAAGTTCGGCTTAAAAAGCTTTTCGGAAGGAAAATCCCGCTTGCGCCCTTATCTAAATCAGATCAAAAAAATAGGGATATCGCGAGCATAATAGATTGGCTCCCCGAACGGATGATCCGTTTAGTGGCCATGCTCCACAAAAACCCGTTTGATGTCCAATACGCGCTGCGCTATGCGCGCTCGTTCGCATACTCGCTCGAAAATGCCGGGAAGCTTCTCGGCTGGAACGAATACAAGCCATTCCTAAAGGCGCTCATGGTCATGCGCCGCGATTGGCAGAATAAAAAAGGAACCGCCCTAGAACTGCTTATTAAACAAGGATTGATGCTCGGTTATGAAGCGCTCAACCGGTTTACGGAGCGTTATTGTGCGGGTTTTAAGGGCGCGCAAGGATCGCTTACTCTCTTTGGCGGACAGAAAATAGTTTTTACCGGAAGATTGGAGGAAATAAGCGCTGATTGGTCGCTGGCCCATTCTCGGCCGGATGAGGCGCGGGTATTCGTAGATAAACGACTCGCGGCTCATTTCGCCGTTTACAGCCGTGAGAATAACATATTATCAAAAGAGATGAGAAAAAAACTGATTCTTGCAGGAAAAACTCATATCCCCGACACGGAATACAGGACATTTCTTAAGAAAAAAATCCGGCTTGCTTCGAAGAACGCCTATTTTCTCAAAGAAAACGGGCTTGCCTCTGGGCTTTATCGCTTCGGTTTTTATTTTCCTAAAAACTGATTTGCGCATCCAGGATAAGATCTATCACCTCACGCACCGCGTGGTCGCCGCCAGAGGCGCGGGTAACATAGATGGCGGCTTTCTTCACCTCTGGATGCGCATCCGAAACTGCAATCGGAAAACCCACATACCCCATTACCGCCAAATCGTTTAAGTCATCTCCGATGTAAGCCGCTTCGCCGGAATCTATCCCCGCCCCGCGCAAAGACGCCTTTAGAACTTTAAGCTTATCGGTGCCGAGCTCCAATCCCTGCCAATAAGGGATATCAAGCTTTCGGCAGCGCGCCGCCACCACCGGATTTTTCTCCGTAGAAAGCACGCTGGCTTTGATTCCGCGCTTTTTCAAAAGACCGATACCGAATCCATCTCTCCTGCTACACCGAACCGACTCCTTGCCTTCCTGATTCGTATAAACAAAGCCATCCGTCATAACGCCGTCAAAATCCATGACTAAAATCTTAATGCGCTTAAGTTTTTTCTTTAAACCTGCGTCCATGAAGTCTATAACTCGTCTGCCGGCTTATCTGTTTTCGGGGGGTGTTCTCTGAATAAAATCTTTGGGTCAAACAACCTCCAATAGTCATACTTGAATTCTACGCGGTGCTCCCCTGTCGGAACAAAAATCCCCGGGAAAACTGAATTGACTTTGTAAATCTCGGTTTCTTCTCCATCAATTGAGGCGCGCCAGCCGGGAAGATAGTTTTGGGTGAATATTAAAAATTGTTCTGTCTCCGAAGCGGTTGTTGCCGCAAGGCGGCCGTTGCCGCGCGAAAACACGTCTACGCTCCCCCTGCCGTCAATCAATCGCGCATCGCAAT
>CAYJCQ010000036.1:0-6862 GCA_964368725.1 uncultured Candidatus Saccharibacteria bacterium | reverse complement strand
AAATTTAACATCTTATCCTGAAAATGGAAATAATATATTTGATTTTGGTACATAGCCGGGCAGGTTCATTCCGGAGGGCATAACCCGTCCTAGGGGTAGGGCGGGGCGCGCGGGTGAATTCATCGGCTCCAATACCCCAAGGGGAGGGGTAAATATGGATCGCGAGGGAGTAGCCGTATCAGTCCTGGAGCTTGAAGCTTGGGACCCGGAGGCGCCCAAAGAAGAATTACGCTGTCTGCGTCTTCTTCGGCACAAGAGGCGCGTGGGCTCTAGTCTTGAGAGATTCCGCCGCGGCAGGCACCATTTTCGGATTCACAACTTTGAGCGGGATAGGCGGTGGGAAGAACTTGAGGAGAGAAGGCGGTTCAGGCGCTACGTCCGCATCGGCAAGAAGTTCGGCTATTCGGTCGTCGCTATCGCCTTAATCTGTAACGAGATTCCGCTACCCCCGGGAGCGCTGCAGAAAGCACAATTCACCGTCGTACTCTGACGATTCTTCTACGCCCCCGAGCGCAAGCGACAATCCCGTTGCCGGGCATCCAAACAGTGCCCGGCTTTTCATTTTGCGCTTAAGTGCGGATATAATGGTTTTGATGAGATTATTGCGGAATCTATACCATTTCCTGCTCGCGTGGCTTGGTGCCGTCCTTTACGGACGGCCGTCGCGCGGAATATTCGTTCTGGGAGTAACCGGGACTAAAGGCAAATCCACCGTAGTTGAACTCGTAAACGCGGTATTGGAATCGGCCGGCAGGAAAACCGCCCTGCTCTCGTCGGTACGCGTGAAGATCGGCGAAGAGAGCCGCGATAATCTGACGGACAATACCATGCCCGGAAGATTTTTTATCCAGAAATTTCTCCGCGACGCGGTTGAGGCCCGCGCGGAATACGCGATTATAGAGGTAACCTCGGAAGGCGTAAGCCAGTACAGGCACCGCTTTATTAACTTTGACGCCGCGCTTTTTTTGAATATGCGCCCGGAGCACATTGAATCGCACGGCTCGTTTGAAAGATACCGCGAAGCAAAAGTGGGCTTTTTTCGGGACGCGGCGGAGCGCTCAACAAAGCCCGCTAAATTTTTTATTATCAACCGGGAAGATCGGGCGGCGGCGTATTTTTTTGAAGCGGTTTCGGACAAAGGGAAAATCGTCTATTTTTCCCGCGAAGAATTTATCGCGGTGCGTTTAAAAAACAGGCGCGGCGCCATAGGCGACTGGCTTGCCAACGATTTTAACCTTGAAAACGCGGCCGCCGCCGCCAAGTTCGGAGAAACGCAGAATATTCCATGGCCGGCGATTGAGAAGGCGTTCACTAACTTCAACGGCTTGGCCGGCCGGATGGATATTATCCAGCGCGCGCCGTTCAAAGTTATTGTGGATTACGCCCACACTCCCGATTCCCTGGAGGCAGTTTACAAAACTATCTCCGACAGCCGGAAATCAAAAAATTCCGCCAACGGCGGAAAAAAGCAAAAATTGATTTGCGTGTTCGGCTCCGCGGGCGGCGGTCGCGATAAATGGAAAAGACCGAAATTGGGGAAAATAGCGGCCGAATATTGCGATGAAATCATTCTTACTAATGAAGATCCCTATAATGAAGATCCGCTGGTTATTATGGACGAAATTGAATCAGGTTGTTCTATAATTCATAATTCAGAATTCAAAATTCAAAAGATAGTTGATAGGCAAGAAGCGATCAAGAAGGCGATAAGCATTGCCAAACCAAATGATACTGTCATCATAACAGGCAAGGGCAGCGAGCATTGGATTCACGGGCCGGGAGGAGAGCGTTTGCCTTGGAGCGAACGCCGGGCGGCCGAAGCCGCTCTCGCGAAACGGGCCGCGTCAGTACAGGACGCGCTCTCGTGAATAATTTGGTAGGATTATTGAGTAGTGTTAATTAAAGGTTTAGAAAACAATGAAATTGACTTTCCACGGCGGCGCTCAAATGGTGACTGGCGCGAACTATTTACTAGAAGCAAGCCATAACGGGCAAACGGTAAAAATTTTGATTGATTGCGGCTTGCATCAAGGGTCCAGATTTTGCGAGAAGCACAATTGGGAGCCGTTTCCGTACAATCCAAGCGAGATTGCCGCCGTTTTTATCACTCATTCGCACATTGATCACATAGGCCGTTTGCCGAAACTTTTAAAAGACGGCTTTGCCGGAACGGTCTATTCCACTTCTCCAACCAGAGATTTTTCCGAACTTTTGCTTTTGGATTCGGAGCATTTGCTTTTGGAAGAGGCAAAACATTTAAAGAAAGAACCTCTCTATTCTGTAGAGAACGTTGACCGCCTGATGAAGCAATGGCGCGCCGTTCAATATCACGATCCGATTTCAATAGGGCCTTTTACCGCGGCTTTTTGGAACGCCGGCCACATACTCGGCTCAAGCTTTATCGTCGTTGAGGCCGAGGGTAAAAAAATTATCTTTTCGGGCGATTTGGGCAATTCGCCGGCACCGCTCATCGGGCCTTGGGAGCTTTACGAGCAGGGCGCAACGCACTGCCTTATTGAATCAACCTACGGCGACCGCATTCACGAAGATTTGCCCCAAAGAAAGGAAATCCTTGAGGATTTGATTGAAGACACGGTGAGGTCCAAAGGCGTGCTTATGATTCCTTCATTCGCCATGGAGCGCACGCAGGAGCTGCTTTTTGAAATTGATGATTTGGTTGATCACGGCAGAATTCCGCCGGTGCCGATATTTTTGGACAGTCCTTTGGCCATCAAGCTTACGGAGGTTTACGGGAAGAACGAAAGATTTTTTGATCCCGGAGCCAAGGATTTAGTTAAATCAGCCGAGCATATTTTTAAATTCCGAGGCCTAAAAATGGCGCTCACAACCGAAGAATCAAAAGCTATCAATAATATTCCGGCGCCAAAAGTTATTATCGCCGGTTCCGGGATGTCGCACGGCGGGCGGATCCTGCACCACGAGCGCCGATATCTGCCCGATCCCAAAAGCACGCTCCTTATAGTCGGCTACCAGGCGCAGGGGTCATTAGGCAGGCGGATTTTGGACGGCGCGGAATCGGTGCGCATGTTCGGCGAGGATGTCCAGGTCAGGTGCCGCGTAAAAGCGATCGGCGGATACTCCGCGCACGCGGACCAAAGCCAGCTTCTCCGCTGGCTTGACCCTCTGCGGCTTTCGCTCAAAGAATTATTCGTTGTCCAGGGAGAAGAAGCGGCAAGCCGGGCTCTGGCCCGGAAAGTAATTGACGAGCTCGCCATCAAAGCGGAAATTCCAACTCAAGGACAAGAGGTGGTATTATAATAGCTAGGATTTAGAAACTTTAATTATTAATGCAATATGGTCAAGCAATATAAAAAACACATTAATGGCGATCACTCCCCAACCGAGCACATCAAAAACCCTTATTGCCTTAAATACAAGATCGGCGTCTCCGGCGCGGCCGAAACCGGCCACTGCGCTCCAGACGCGGTGGATAAAGCCGAAGCAATCGGCCGCGCGATCGCGAGAGCCGGCCTTGTTCTTGTAACCGGCGCCACCACGGGCATCCCCTACTGGGCGGCCAAAGGCGCCAAGGAAGAAGGCGGATTCGTAATCGGGCTTTCCCCGGCCGCTTCCGAAGCAGCGCACCTGAAAACTTACCATCTGCCGCTTGACTACCACGATATAGTGATTTATACGGGCTTTGAATACGGCGGGCGCAACCTTCTGCTTACCCGTTCGGTGGACGCGGCCGTGATCATCTGCGGGAGGATAGGTACCTTAAACGAGTTTACGATTGCTTACGAGGACAAAAAGCCGATTGGAGTTCTTGAGGGTACCGGAGGCGTGGCTGATATGGTTGAAGAAATCGTGCGCAAATCCCATCGCGGCCCGGGCGATATCGTCTACGCCAAAGAGCCAAACGATCTTATCGCGAAGCTCGTGGTTGAGATTGATAAATTCAAAGCGAACAATCATCGTTCCATATAAACGATTTAAAGGTCGGGAACAAAAATTTTCATGCCAAAAGCTAAAAAAGAGGAAAAACCGATCGGCATGGTAACGCATTACTACGGCGGCATCGGCGTCGCGATAATAAAATTCAACAAAAAAGTCGCCGCCGGCGCCTCGGTGCGGTTCAAAGGCGCGACTACGGATTTTGAACAGAAAGTTTCCTCCATGCAGTACGATCATAAGGACGTAAAAGACGCGCCCAAAGGCAAAGAGATCGGGGTAAAGGTTGACGACAAGGTCAGGGAAGGGGACGAAGTATATTTAGTTGAATAATTTCTATAAAAATTATCTTTTGCCGACGGGACTTCTCGCCGGCACGATTATCGGTGCCGGAGTTTTTGCCCTGCCGTATATATTTAACGCAGTCGGCTTATCCGCCGGCATTTTTTATTTGATCTTGGGCGCCGCGGCCTACTCCGCGATTCATCTCATGTACGCCGATTTGGTCGTTGAAACCGGTAATAATCGCCGGTTCGTGGGCTTGGCGGAGCTTTATTTAGGCAAGGGCGCTTCTATGCTTGGCCTTCTTATGGCTGTAGTCCAGATGGTTTTTGTGATGACGATTTATCTGGCACTTTCCGTGAGTTTTTTGAATCTTGTCTTTGGCGATGATTTCACCATTTATAAAATCGCCGCGTTTTGGGTGTTCGGGTCGCTGGCTATTTTTCTGCGCGCAAAACGGTTAGCTTTTCTGGAAACGCTTATATCATGGGGTATGATCGCTATCATAGCGATCATATTTGTTGTCGGGCTAAACCGTACGGAGGCATTGAGCGGCGCGGCTTTGGATTTTAATCTTTCTTATTTTCTTTTGCCGTTAGGCCCAATATTCTTTTCGCTCGCCGGCAGAGTTGCCATTCCTTCGGTGGTGGAATATTTCCGTCTGCCCGGCGTGGGGCACAACCGCGCGCTTATAAAGAAGACGATCGTTTGGGGCACGGTTATTCCGGCGGTCGTCTACGCGGCTTTCGTTTTCGGGATACTCGGCATTTCGCCGTCCGTTTCAGACGACTCGGTTACCGGCCTTGTGGGCTACGCGCCCGGTTGGCTGCTTCTGACCATAGGCGTTTTGGGAATCCTTTCTCTCTGGAGCTCCTATATAGTGGTCGGCTTGGATGTCAAAAACACGTTGGGATTGGATTTTAAAATCAGCGCTTTTCTTAGGGATGCGATTGTGGTTATTTCTCCATTGATTCTTTATCTAGCGGGCTTTCAAAATTTTCTTGAGCTCGTCGCCTTCGTGGGCGGAATTTTTCTCGCGTTGGAATCAGTTTTTATCGTCCTTATGTGGCTTAAGGCAAGAAAGCGAAATAAAAACCTGCCGTTTCTCCGCAAATTTCCGCCGGCTCTCTCCGCGCTCATTATCGCGCCTTTTGTCTTGGCGCTGATTTACGAGATCCTGAAACGATTTTCTTAAGAATAATACGATAGAACTATGGTTTTGCTGTTTTATTCGGTACTCCTGGCTCTGCCGTTCGGTGCCAAATTTTTGGTTTATCAGTTTACGCCGGGATTTCATGAATACGAAGCCGCCTTTGTTTACCTCAATGACGTTGCTTTGGTTTTTTTCCTTATTTCTTTTGCGATTCAGAATTTAGCGATGATCCGCGGCGGCAAATTCAAAACCCTATTTTCTAATTTCTATTTTCTAATCTCTGTTTTTCTTCTCTTCGCTGTCATCTCCGTTTTTTTTGCCCCATCAAAAGGATTGGCGATTTACAGTTTTATCCGGCTCCTTGCGTATGTGTTGTTTGCTTTCGCGGCGGGCAAGATTTTGTCGGATAAAAAAAATTTTGAGCGCGCGCTCGCGATTTTAGCCGCGCTCGCCGTTCTGCAATCGCTCATCGGCATTTGGCAATTTAAAACGCAGGACGATTTAGGGGTGCAAGTTTTGGGCGAGCCGCCGATAGGGGCTTTTGATCCGGGCACAAGCAAGGTGTTTTTGGACGGGATGAAATTTGTGCGCGCTTACGGCGCCTTTCCGCATCCGAACGCTCTCGCGGCATTTCTGATTCTTGGGCTTTGCGCGCTCTATTATTTTTGGCTGAAGCGGCCATCGGAACGGAAATTTTTTTCCGGCATACGAACCGCATTAAGCGACGCTGTTATAGGTATCGGAATTTTTGCAGTGTCATTAGGATTGCTTTTTACTTTTTCGCGCACGGGCTGGGCAATCGCTTTAGCCGCGACTGCTTTTATTTCCGCTTACGCGATTATCGCGCGCGCTCGGTTCATACAGGGTGTGCGGCTTGCAGTGCTTTCAATAGCGATCTTCGGCATTTTAGTTTTTAACTTCAACGATTATATTTTTCCGCGCGCGCAGATTTCCAGGACCGAACCGGCAGTTACCCAGCGGCTTGCCTATAACGATCTTGCGCTCCAGCTTATTAAAGAAAAGCCGTTTGGAGTCGGCATTGGCAATCAGGTTTTGTATTCGGTTAAAAACGGCCTGTATCAGAAACTCGGCATGAATGAATCTTGGCAATGGCAGCCGATACATAACATTTATCTTTTTATTTCTTCGGAGATAGGCGTTTTGGGCGCAACCTCATTTCTTTTATTTATTGCCGCGCTTTTAATTTCTAATTTCAAATTTCTAATTCCTAATCAAACTTTAAATCCAAAGGTCCAAAACTCCAAAATTGGAAATTCAACAATGATGCTTTTAGCATTATTATTGTTCGGTCTGACAGATCATTTTCTCTGGACACTGCCCCAAGGACAGCTTATGCTGTGGTTGGCGATTGGGTTCACTCTCGCGAGCGCCCGTAGCCCCGACGTCCCAGTTTAAAATCAGATTAAAGAAGTCGGGGTCCCGACCGGAGCGTCGGGATTTCCGTGAGGAGGTGCCTGCCCGTCCGCAGCCAGGCGAAGGCGGGGATCATCAGCC
>CAYJCQ010000035.1:0-6908 GCA_964368725.1 uncultured Candidatus Saccharibacteria bacterium | reverse complement strand
TACTAGTTCACTATCGGTCTTGAAATGTATTTAGCTTTAGGAGATAGTACTCCTTGTTTCCTTCAAGGTTTGTTTGCCTCGAAGTACTTAAGAACCAGAGCACAAAATGAATTTTATGCTCCGGCCAAGCACATATTGCTATGTGCTTGGTAAAAACGAAGGTTCATTAGCTTTCGCTTACGGGGCTATCACCGTCTTTGGCTCTCCTTTCCAGGAGATTCTGCTAGCCAATGAATTTGTAACCTTCATCTCAAGCTTCAAATTTTAAAGCTCGAGAATGTTCTCATCTTGCAACCCTTTTTAAAATCTTCTTGCGAAGATTTTAAAAAGTTTAAGCTCTTCCCTTTTCGCTCGCCGCTACTGGGGGAATATGCTCCTTACGGAGCTGTTTTCTTTTCCTCCACTTACTGAGATGTTTCACTTCAGCGGGTACGCTTCCCATCCCGGAGTTACCAGGAAAGGATCGTCGCGGTTTACGCGACGGGGTTTCCCCATTCGGACATCCCCGGATCAAAGCTTGCTAAGCAGCTCCCCGAGGCTTATCGCAGCTACGCCACGTCCTTCATCGCCATTTCAAGCCAAGGCATCCACCATACGCCCTTATATGACCTTGCGGTCACTGACTTAACCACACATTTGCTTCGCCGCGCTCGCAACACAACACAAATCCACTAATGCAATACAAATCCACGAATAACAATTTATCATTCGTATCATTAGTGTACCATTCGTGAATTGGTGTTGTGCTGCTGAACGCGGTGAAACATACATTTTTCGTAACGGAAAACGCACAACGTCTTCCGCTTTTTGATTTTTGTACCTGTTATTTTTAATCCTTATTTATTTTTCAAAGTCCTCTCGTCCAGCCATATCTTCTCCGCCGCCGGCCCGAAAATCACCATTCTCGGGCCGAAGGCCGATCAAGCAACAAAAAAGCCGCCAGAGAAAGCGGCTCACAGTAACAAAATTGCGTGCAAAACGCCTTGTCAGCCGCTTTTTATATGTAGGGTCGCGTTCATTACTTTTATATCTATTATAGATATAAGAAACCGGGTGTCAAGGGGTTTATCCACAACATAAAACCGCCCGTATCCCGTCAGAGATAAGTTCCGCCAAAGCGGGGCTGGCGATTGTCCTCACAACAAACGCGCCTCTAACGGGACCGACTGGCGATTTTATTTAAATTATGAACGGTGATTCAACTCCTCTTTGATTTTACCAAGCCATTGATTGGCGTGTTCTTTGCCGCCCAATCCGAAAGCCAAGCCCCCGGCCAAAGCGAGCATCGCGACCAAACCGGTAATCAATGTATTGATTATCTGAACAGCGACTCCGAGCTGGACCAGCGCGGTCAGGAGTCCAAAAATCACCACTCCCCACCAAGCGACCGTGCCTAAAGTCCTAGCCGCGTGGAGGCGCGCCCCCATGACTGACGCGCGAATCAATCCCCTCAAGAAATTCGCGACCACGAAAGAAGCCAGGAGTATGAGCGCGGCAACGATCACGCTCGGTATGTAATTTAATACGTCGGTCAAGAACGCGGAAAGCGCGTTGAAGCCCAGGATGTCGGACGCGGCCACCAAAAACACTATAATGAAGAACCAATAAACCAATTGGCCCAAAAAGTGCCCCGCGTTAAGGCGGATATTGCCGCGCGAGAGAAACGCCTCCAAACCTACCTGCTTCAAGATCGAGTCGAGTCGGACATAATAAATCAATCTCTCAACAAGCTTCTCAAGGCCGGCCGCTACGATAAGCCCGATTACGAGCACTATAAGCGCGCCAACCAAATCGGGCAGGAAAGACGCGACCTTGCCCCAAAGCTGTCCCAAGCTCGCGGCCAAGGTGTCAACCCATGTTTGTACTAGCATAAATTTGTTGTTTGCTCTAAACTCGACCTTTTGAGAAATCGGGTGCTGTCTCTGTTTAATTATAGAACATTTCGCTTTGGCGCCGTGTGGATAACTCTAAAGCGGCAATTCGCGCTTATTTTTTAAAATACAGATACACGCCTCCTTTATGTTTAACAGATTCAACCCAAGATGGAAATTCATAAATGTTTGAAACGACTCGGCTGCCGGTTTGAACCTCCCGAAGCAACTTCTTCTCAAGCGCGCGCATAATATAAGGAATGCCGTAAACAACGACAACCGAGTACGGCGCCAAATTCACGCCCCAAAAACTCCTCCAATGAATACGCGCGCGGTTCTCAAGCCCGACGCGCTTGATCGCGGCGCGCGACCGCCAGACCAGAAACGGATTAATCTCATAACCGTGAGCTTCGGCTCCGGCGTGCGCGAGCGCTATCACAATCCTGCCGTCGCCCGAACCCAAATCAACCGCTTTCTCTCCCGATTTTATTTCGGCAAGCCGTACGATTGTCGCAACATTCGCCGGTCTAGTCGGGAAATAGACCGCACCGCGCACAATCGGCGCAAGAAGATAAATCACGACAAGCAACGCCGCAATCGCCAAAAATTGAAGCAGAATAATCATCCCAATATCTAAAGAAATTCTAATTGTGGACCTGAGGGAAATCGAATCCCTGTCTCGCCCGTGCGAGGGGCGCGTATTGCCACTATACTACAGGCCCAAGAACTTAACCTCTACTATTCTTACGCAGAACCAACAGAAATATCAAATACACAATCAGTCCCAACTGAATCGTAGGCGTAAGTCCTGTGCCTAAAATAGGAATAATCGGCATCTCTGGCGCGTATGCCCAACGGCCGGTTAAAAGCGCCCACCACTCAAGCGGAATAGCGAAAACAACGCCCATTACAAAAGCAAGCCACAGTCGCGCTCGGAAAAACTCAAAACACAGGAACAAAGAACTTAAAACTGTGATAAAAACAGCGTCAAAAAGCGCGGCGCGCAAAAGCACGAACTCGCTAATCTCTCCGCCCTTATAATGCGCGTAGAGCGGCGCGTGCAGATTTTCCCAGAGAAAATTTGCTAAAAACGCAAGGATAAAGATAAAAACGCTTTTCCTTATCATAAAACAGCCCGTCGCAGGAGCATCGCATTCACCGCCACAATCACCGTTGAAAGTGACATTAAAACCGCGGCAAAAGCCGGTTGGAGCATAATGCCTTGACTCGAAAGAACCCCTGCCGCTAGCGGAATCGCGGCTACGTTATAACCGGTTGCCCAGAAAAGATTTTGCAGCATTTTTGAATAAGTCGCGCGCGAGAGGCGAACGATTTTTACAATGTCGCGCGGGTCGCTCTTCACAAGAATTATTCCGGCCGACTCAATCGCGACATTGGTGCCCGCTCCAATCGCTATCCCCAAATCGGCTTGGGTCAAAGCTGGTGCGTCGTTTATTCCATCCCCTACCATCGCTACTTTCATACCTCTTTCCTGCAAAAGTTTTACCTTTTCCGATTTTTCATGCGGCAGGACTCTGGCAAAATATTCATCAATATTCAGTTCCTGCGCCACCCATTTCGCCACCTCTTCCGAGTCCCCGGTGAGCATCGCCACCTTTACGCCGAGTTTTTTTAAATCTTCTATCGCGGCGCGTGACTCCTCGCGGATAATATCGGAAAGCGCAATCGCGCCCATAAACTGCTTGTTTACAAAAACGTAAATAATCGTCTGTCCCTGCCGCGCGAACCCCGAAAGCTCGCCTCGCATTTTCTCCGGAATATTTATTTTGTAGTCGGGGAGAATCGCTTCGCCGCCCACAATAACAGCCGAACCGTTTGCCTGGCCCTTGACGCCCTTGCCCGGGAGCCGCTCAAAATTTTTAACCGGAAGCAGTTTTAAATTCCGCCTTTCCGCTTCTTTCACGATCGCGCGCGCGATAAAGTGCTCCGAATGGGCGTCAACCGAAGCCGCAAGCCGCAAAAATTCATTCTCATCAACGCCGGGTAGCGCGATAATTCTTGAGACTCCGTATTCCCCTTTGGTAAGGGTACCGGTCTTATCAAAAAGCACAATATCAATGTTCCGTGCCGCCTCAAGCGCGAGCCGCTGCTTTACGAGCAATCCGCTCCGCGCACCCAGTGTTGTTGAAATTGAAGCGACAAGCGGAGTCGCCAGCCCAAGCGCGTGCGGACAAGCGATTACCAGAACCGCGACCAGGCGCTCAACCGCGAAAGCCGGGTCGCCGCGGGCAATAAGCCAGGCGATAAAGGTTATTACTCCGGTCACGACGGCAATCACGGTTAGATAAAACGCGGCTTTATCCGAAAGTATCTGCAAACGGGATTTTGACGCCTGGGCTTCGGCAACCAAACGCTTTACGCCCGCTAAAAAAGTATGCTCGCCGATCTGCGTAACTTTAATTTTTAAGGAACCGTCGCCGTTTATGGCTCCGGCGATAACCGAACCGCCAGTCTTTTTTGAAACCGGCTTTGATTCGCCGGTCATCAAGGATTCGTTCACATCCGATCCCCCCTCAACAACAACGCCGTCAGCAGGAATCTTTCCTCCCGGACGCACCAGGACAATGTCACCCAAGACAAGCGCCTCAAGCGGAACAATTGTTGTTTTTGCGCCGCGCACAACTTCCGCCGTATCCGGCAATAATTTTGAAAGTTCTTTTAACGCTCCCTGCGCGCCCTGCACCGCACGCATTTCCATCCAGTGCCCCAGGAGCATGATAGTGATTAAAGTCGTGAGTTCCCAAAAAAGCGTCTCGGCGCCCGCAAAAAACGCATAGACGCTCCAAAGATAAGCTGCGATAACCGCAACCGCTATAAGCGTCATCATCCCTGGCATCTTCCCCCGAAGTTCCCTCCAGGCGCTCGAGAGAAATATCCAGCCGCCGTAGAAAAATACGATTGAGCCCATGATAAAAGAGATGTATTCACTCGCAGGAAATTCCTCCGGCTCCACGATACGCACAGGACTTGAAATCAAAACAACCGGAATCGTCAAAATGAGCGACGTCCAAAATTTAGTTTTAAAGATATTAACCGTGTGGCCGGCGTGTTTGTCGTGTTCGCCGTGTCCAGCTCGCCCTGATTCCTGTTTCCTGGTTCCTGTTTCCTTTGCTTGAACAAGCGCCATTCCGCACTCAGGACACATCCCCGGTTTATCCTGCCGGATTTCCGGGTGCATTGGACAAACATAAAGAACGCTTTTTTTATTTTCACCGTTCATGATCATGCGCTATGGTTTATTTTGCCGTCTGGCTCATTAACTTATTGTACAGCCACGCGAAAACCCAGGCGACAATATAGCTGTAAATCAAAATCGGTATTAAGCCGAGGATAACGCCCCCGAAGGTCATCTCCACCTCGCCGATGAACTTTTCAACATTCAAAATATGCATCATCCAACCCAAGAATCTGACTGCCAATTCAGGGGCGATTGCCGTAAAGGCGGCGCAGATAACATAAGCGATTCCGGAGGCGCCGGTCGCGGCCAGCGCGAATTTCTGCTTATCAAATTTCATTTTGCTGTTCAAATTAAATGCTAATGCCGACCTTTACCCCCACGCCCAATCAGGATAGATATTTTTCCGAAGCCGAATCATTAGTTAAACAACATGATATCCGGAAAATAATGAAATGGCTATCGTTTTTACATACGCTCGCTTCACAATCCTGATTGGGCGTGGGGGTTTATTTACGTTTCGACAGCGCGTACACGGACAAAATTTCCTTGACGGCCTTTGCCGCCTTGCCGGACTTGAACTGCTCCAGAACATGGGTTCCGAGGTGATTCCGGAGCATCAAATCCTCAAAGCTTGAAAGCGCCTGCTTGATCGCCAGGGATTGATGGATGATGTAAATGCAGTATTTGTCTCCAGCTACCATTTTTTCCAGCCCGCGGATCTGCCCAGCAGCTATTTTGAGCCGCCTGATGGCCAGTTTTTTAATATTTTCGGTCATCTCTAGTTTTTAGTTTTTGGTTTATAGTTCCTCTTAAGATACCCCCAGGGGGTATTTGAAGTCAAGAGCGCTATATTTCCTCAACTTTTGTGTATTTCCATGCTGTAACATACCCGAATATGACTGCCTGGTTGATTCTGTGTGCGATGCGGCGAGGCGCCTGAACATACGTCGTTTGCTCGCTGTCCGCAACACCCGATGATCCGCAAAATGCACCCATCCCAAGAAATCAACTCCGGATGCGAATGTTTTTATGTACACTTTGTCAGGATGAAATTCCAGGCGTAAGCGCTCACGCAGAAACTGTTTGATGTGCGGAATCAAACTTTGAAACCACTGACGATCCTCGGAAAGGAATACAAAGTCGTCCGCGTAACGGATATAGTGTTCTGCCTTGAGCGTATGCTTAGCAAACTGGTCAAATTCGTTCATATAGATGTTGCAGAATAGCTGTGAGGTGAGATTGCCGAGAGGGAGACCCCTGCGCGGCGAGGTTTCAAAACTCCGAATGACTCGCTCCAAAAGCCAGAGAATATCTTTGTCCGGAATGTAACGAGCAAGAATCCCAAGCAGAATCTCGTGGTCAATGCTCGCAAAGAATTTTCTGATGTCACACTTCAGAACCCAGCAGGTACGAGTGTGATTTTTACTCACGCGATAGGCAAAGGCGCGAAAACGATTGAACGCCTTGTGCGTTCCTTTCTCAATACGGCAGGAAAAGGAATCAGCGATAAAGGTTCGGTCAAAGAAAGGGTAGAGTATCCGATAGATCGCGTGGTGCAAAACCCTGTCTCGGACGGTTGCTTTGTGGATGTCGCGCGGCTTTGGGTCGGAGATCCTGAAATGCTTATATACTCCGTGTTTATAGGTTTTATTTTGCAAATCCCCGCGCAATGTGAGAAGATTATCCATCAAACGCAGGGAGAATTGCTGGACATCGGGTTTCTCACGCTTGCCACGGACAAATTCTTGCCACGCCAATAATAAATTCTCAACGGAAACAATATCATCAAACGCATGACTGAATTTCCTAATTTTATTCCTTCTAAAGCCCCCCCCAAC
>CAYJCQ010000034.1:0-7057 GCA_964368725.1 uncultured Candidatus Saccharibacteria bacterium | reverse complement strand
TGCCTTATAGATCCTCACGGCGACGTAATTGACGCGGTTTTGGATTTTGTGCCCGAAAATAGGATTGAAGACGTAGTTATTATTGACCCAACAGACATGGAGCACCCGGTTTCGTTCAATCCGCTCCAAAACGTTGATCCGGGATTTAAGCACCAGTTGACCCAAGGGTTGATCGAGGTTATGGAAAAGCAGTTCGGCGCCAACTGGACGCCGCGCCTGGAACACGTTTTTCGTTTCACCTGTCTCGCCCTCTTGGATTATCCGCACGCGACCATGCGCGGCATGATTTCCATGCTTACCGACAGAAATTACCGTCAGAAGGTTGTGGAGTACATTGAAGACGATATGGTCAAGCGTTTCTGGGCTATTGAATTCGCCGACTGGTCGGAAAAGTTTGATACGGACGCCATAATCCCGCTCGTAAACAAGCTCGGTCAGTTTCTTTCCGATCCGCTGCTGAGGAATATTTTCGGGCAGAAAGAAAATAAAGTCAGGTTTGACGACCTGATGAACAAGAAAAAAATCGTTTTCATAAATCTTTCCAAGGGACGCCTGGGAGAGGAAAACTCAAGTTTCTTAGGCGCGATGCTGATTACAAAAATCAAGCAGGCGGGCATGGCGCGCGCCTCCATCCCGGAGCGCGAGCGTTACGACTTTTATCTTTATGTGGACGAGTTCCATAACCTTGTGACCGAAACATTTGAAAATATTCTATCCGAGGCCAGGAAATACGGCCTGTGTCTTACCGTTGCCCACCAGTATGTCCAGCAGCTTATTCCAAGAGTGCAGGCGGCGGTTTTGGGTAATACCGGTACGATTGTGGTCTTCCGCGTGGGCGGGGAAGACGCGGTAAAGCTCGCGCCGGAGATGGCGCCGATCTTTGAGGTTAAGGATATGATTAATCTAGGAATGCGCGAGTTCTATATTAAAATGACCATTGATGGCGACACCTACGATCCGTTTTCGGCGGAAACGCTTAAGGTCTTTCCGGCGCCCCATAAATCTTTTAAGAAAGAAATTATTGAGTCATCAAGGCATAAGTACACCATTTCAGCTGACGCGGCGAAAAAACTTATCCAGGAGGAAGAAGCGACGATTTTAAGGAGCGCTTCGGAAAAGGCCATTATTGAAGGCAAAGCAAAAGGCAAGGAGGAAGCAGGAGCGGCCGTTAAGGAGCCGGAGCCGTTGATTTGACCGCGAAGCATGAATTATGAGTTATGAATTAGGGAATACGAATTTGATTTGTGCATAAAGAATCTTTAGCATAAAAATTATGTCATATATTTTTCTTTCGGAATGGGTTTTGCTTATACTGGCGATTCTGCCGTTCGCGCTTTGGTACGCGATTACGATGTTTTCACGCCAAATCCGCTCTATTGAAAAGAGGAGAAGAGAGGTCTATAATATAGATAAATCAAAGAGCAATGACCATTCCCGTATGGGTATTTGATTTACTGGTAGTTCTCATCCTATTTTTGGCGGTGATTGCTTTCGTTTTGTTTAGAAGAGCTAATCGGCTGAAAAGGATTTTAAGAAAAATTGAACATTCGGATGAAGAAGACAGGGAATACGATACGGGCGACATCATGGGCAGGTAGGCGGAGATATAGTTAGGCGATCGTCATTAGTGTGGCGATTTTTTGTTTTTCCAGGTAGTAGAAACTCGATCATATAGTTTGTTCTCCGCCGGCGAACCAATCGAGTTTTCACTACCTGGTTTTAGAGGGGATGAACATGGATGGGTAAAGAAAGATGAAATTGTTTGACTGATCGGCGCGGACGTGGTTGAGATCGCGCCCAAGCCACACGACGCGCTTACGCCCTTCGCGGCGGCACAGCTCTGCTACGAGATCATCTCTTATCACTTCGCGGCAACAGCGTAGCAATTCTTCGTTTCAGCGGCTGGAATTAGAATGTCCTAGCCGCTTTTTTATGCGCGTCGCATTGTTTGTTCTCTCCTATGGATGGAGTAGAATGTAGAAGGATGGATAAACAATGCCAGAATTGCAAAAACTTGTTCACTATTGAGCCGGAAGATTTTAAATTTTATGAAAAGATCAAGGTGCCGCCGCCGACTTGGTGTCCGGAGTGCCGTTTTAAACGGCGCCTGGTTTTTTGGAACGAGCATAATTTGTATAAGAAGAAAGACGCGCACACGGGCAAGGAAATTTTTTCCATGTTTCCGTCCGGCTCTGATGTAAAGGTATACGAGCATGATTACTGGTGGTCTGACGCTTTTGACGCGCGCCAGTTCGGCCGCGACTATGATTTTAAACGGTCGTTTTTTGAACAATTTCGAGAGCTTTTGAACGATGTGCCGTGGTACGCTCGCTCCATTCAAAAAGTAGTGAATAGCGATTATTCAAACAACGCCACCAGTTTGAAAAATTGTTATCTTTGCTTCAACGGCAACAATTCCGAGGATTGCATGTACGGCATCGCCTTTTACGACATGAAAAATTGTCTTGATTTCTACCAATGCGAGAAAGCGGAGCTCTCGTACGATATTTTTTCGGTTGGCCCGGGATATAAGAATTTCTCCTGCATGGAGTGCGGCAACTGCAGAGACTCCTGGTTTCTTTTAAGTTGTAACGACTGCTCAAATTGTTTCGGTTGCGTGAACCTGCGACATAAGCAGTACCACATTTTCAATAAGCCCTATACTAAGGCGGAGTATTTCAAAAAGCTGGAAGAATTCAATCTTGAATCATATAAATCGTATATGGAAATCCGGAAACAAATCCACGATTTTTGGAAGCAATACCCGAGGAAATATATGCATAGCGTTCATAACAAAGACGCCTCGGGTGACTATGTCTACAGTTCCAAGAATGCGCGGTGGTGCTATCAGGCGGTGGGCGTAGAGAACAGCAAGTGGACGCAGAATGTGGTTGAGGTGGACGATTCCTACGACTACACAAATTGGGGTTTGCGTTCCGAGCTTATTTATGAAACCATCACCTGCGGCGAGGATTTGGCGCGGCTAAAATTCTGCGTTGAATGCTGGCCGGCGTGCCAGGATTTGGAATACTGCATAAGCTGCCATTCATCCACCAATCTTTTCGGCTGTGTCGGTTTGAAAAAAGGCCAGTACATGATTTTAAACAAGCAGTATACGAAGGGCGAGTACGCGGCACTCCGAGAGAAAATCATAAAACAGATGGAAGAAGTTCCGTATACGGATAAGCAGAGGCGCGTATATAAATACGGGGAGTTTTTTCCGATTGAGTTCTCTCCGTTTGCCTATACCGAGGCCGCTGTTTCCGATTATTATCCCTTGGAAAAGAAAGAAGCTATTGAACAAGGATTTGTTTGGCGCGACCCGAATCCTAAAGAGTTTAAGGCAGCGATACAGGCGGCGGATTTGCCGGATCATATCAAGGACGTCAATGATTCGGTTACAAAAGAGATTATTGCCTGCGCTTCGTGCAAAAAGGCATATCGCATCATTGACCGGGAGCTTGAATTTTTGAAGCGCTTCGGGATTCCGCTTCCGCGCCTGTGCCCCAACTGCCGGTACTTAGAGCGCCGCCGCTTCAGGAGTCCGTATAAATTTTTGCACAGGAAATGCATGTGCGCCGGTAAAGCGGCGGAGGGCGACGGATACCAGAATAACGGCTTGCCGCATAAATCGCATAAAGGCGGCGCGCATTGTCCCAACGAATTTGAAACGAGCTACCCGCCGGAACGGGAAGAGATAATTTATTGCGAAAGTTGTTACCAATCGGAAGTTTCTTAGATTATGCGTTTTCAAATCTACAACCAAAATTATAATTTGCAGGACCTAATGCGCCGGATCGGGTATAAGCCTATCGGGACGACGGAGAAAGGCGAGTTGAATTGCGTGCGGCCGATGGGCGCGGATTATCCGCGGTTTCATATTTATGTGAAGGAAGAAAAACTGGGCGACAAGGATGTGCTTACCTTGAGCTTGCATTTAGACCAAAAAAAGCCGGTCTACGAAGGCGTAACCGCACACGGAGGCGACTACGAAGGCGAAGTCGTGCAGGACGAAGCGCAGAGGATAAGGGATGTGATATTTAGATGAACAACATTCCAACATTCTGCAGAATGTTGGAATGTTTTATGGTGATAAGGACGGCATTGACACGATGAAAAACCCGATTATAATAGTATTATAATCAAACTTGTGGCGAGTTTTAGCTAACCATGACTCAAAAAGTATTAAAAGTCGGCAGTTCGGCCGCGGTTACCATTCCCAAGAAATCCCTCGCTGAACTTGGACTGAAAGTCGGCGATCGCGTTGCCGTGGAGGTGCATCGGTCTAAAAAAATGGTGTCCATAAAACCCATTTCCGTTTTATCTCAAGACGACAAGCGGGTTCTCAAGCTTACCTTAAATTTTATCAGCCGATACAGGAAAGATCTTGAGGCATTAGCCCACAAATAAGGTAATGGCAAGGTATTTGAGCCGCGCGCAAATCCTGCTTATTCATTCGGTTATTATTGACGAAACTGGCGGAGTGCATGGCCTTAGGGATTCTCACGGATTGGAAGCGCTGGTGCGTTTGCCGGAACAAGCCTTTGGGGGCAAAGAGCTTTATCCGGATTTATTCCTGAAATCAGCTCTCTATGCTCGCAATATTATTGAAGGGCATCTTTTTGTTGATGGAAACAAGAGAAGCGGCATGGTTACGGCCTCTGTTTTTTTGGAAGAAAACGGTTATAGAATTATTGCAAGAAAGGGAGAGGTTGAGCGATACGCCTTGCGTATTGCAAGAGAGCGGCTGTCGGCCGAAGATATTTCCTTATGGTTTAAAGACCATTCGGAGGAAATAAAATAACGTTGATAAAAGAATGAAAGAGACTCGCACGTGCCAAAATTGCAAAAAAGAATTTGTCATTGAACAGGAAGATTTTGATTTTTACTCGAAGGTGAAAGTTCCTCCTCCGACTTGGTGCCCGGAGTGCAGGATGATACGCAGGTTTGTATGGAGGAACGAGCGGAATCTGTTCAGAAAAAAGGAGGAAATTACCGGTCAGGAGATTTTTTCGGGCATCCATCCGGACTCGCCGATTAAGATTTATAAACGCGGCTATTGGTGGGGCGACAACTGGGATCCGTTGGAATATGGGCGCGATTACGATTTTAGCCGCCCGTTTTTTGAGCAATTCAAGGAATTGATGTATGCCGCGCCGTGGCCTTCAATGAGCGCAGTCCGTTTGGTGAATTCTGACTATTGCAATAACGCAAGCGATTTAAAAAATGCCTATCTCTGCTTTGATTTCGGCGTCGGGGAAAATATCGGTTACGTTATCGGGGGCACGACCGTGACTGACAGTTTTGATCTCTATCAGACGCGCCACACGGAGCTTTCTTACGACAACTATATGTCTGACGAGAGTTATAGGGTGTTTTTCTCGGTTAATTGCGAAGATTGTCACGAAGTGTGGTTTTCAAGGAATTTAATCGGCTGCCAAAACTGCTTCGGGTGTGTGAATTTGCGCAACAAGTCATATCACATTTGGAACAAACCGGTTTCGCGCGATGAGTACAAGAAATTTATGCAGGAATTCCAGTCCGGTTCGCGCAAGACAATTGATGAAACAAAGAGACGAGCGCATGAATTTTGGGAGCAATTCCCGATGCGCTTTACTTTGGGAATCAACAATGTGAATTCGTGGGGCGAGCATGTTGAGCACTGCAAGAACGCGAAAGTCTGTTATTCGGTGCACAACGCCGAGAACGTAAAGTACTGCCAATCCCTAGACCATAAAGTTTCTGATTCCTACGACCATACGATCTGGGGCGATGCCACTTCGCTTATTTACGAGTGCTGCACCATCGGCGAGGAGAGTTCCGGTTGTAAATTTTCCTATAATTCCCTCGGTTGCCGCGATATTGAATATTCGGCGTACTGCAATGCTTCTTCCGATCTTTTCGGCTGTTTTGGGTTGCACAAAAAGCAATACTGCATTTTTAACAAGCAGTATTCAAAAGAGGAGTATAAAAAACTTCGCGATAAAATTGCGGCGCATATGAATGAGATGCCGTTTACGGATTTGCAGGGCAGGGTGTATAAATACGGCGAATTTTTCCCTTCGGAGTTTTCACCTTTCGCCTATAACGAAACAATCGCGCAGGATTTCTTTACCCTGAGCGAGGCCGAAGCGAAGTCGAAGGGTTTCCGTTGGCGTGAGCCGAACGCGAAAGAATTCGCGACAACGATTGACGCGGCAAACCTGCCAGACAACGTGAAAGACGTTAATGACGGCATTTTGAAAGAAATTATCAAATGTTCCGGTTGCGGCAAGGCGTACAGGATTATACAAATGGAACTCCAGTTCTATCGTCGGATTCCTCTGCCTTTGCCGCGGCTCTGCCCCGAGTGCCGTTTTAAGGAACGGTTTAAATTTGTAAATCCGCCGCGCTACTGGTACACGCAGTGCAACTGCACTGGTCTAAACGATGATTTAAAAATATATAGAAACGGAGCGCCGCATTTCCACGGGGAGGGTCATTGCCCGAACGAGTTTGAAACTTCCTACGCTCCGGAAAAGCATGCTATTGTGTATTGTGAAAAATGTTATCAAGCGGAGGTCGTCTGACAACATTCTAATATTCTGCAGAATGTTAGAATGTTGTTTATAAAGAATTATGAATCAATCCGAGAATAAAACTTGTCAAAACTGTAAAAACCAGTTTGTCATAGAGCCGGACGATTTTACGTTTTACGAAAAAATCGGGGTGCCGCATCCGGTTTTGTGTCCAGAGTGCCGTTTTAAACGCCGGGCGGTTTTCCGGAATGAGACCACTCTTTATTCAAGGCAGTGCGCGTTGTGCAAGAAAAGCCTTCTCTCTCAGTATAATCCCAAATCGCCCTATATTATTTATTGCCAGGATTGTTGGGAATCAGATAAATGGGATCCCTATGCTTTTGGCCGAGACTATGATTACAACCGGTCGTTTTTAGACCAGTTTGGCGAATTAATGAAGGCGGTGCCGGTTAAAGCCACAATGATTTCGTCCAGTTCTAAGCGTGGCCCAAAAATTAGGAGTGATTACATTAATTTTTCTGGTGGCAATAAAGATTGCT
>CAYJCQ010000033.1:0-7142 GCA_964368725.1 uncultured Candidatus Saccharibacteria bacterium | reverse complement strand
TTCACGTTTTAAATTTTTAAAAATTATGAAAAGATTACTGCTTATTGGTCTATTTGCATCAGTGCTTTTTCTCGGCCTTGCGCTTTATGTCCGAGCAAGCTGGCAAGACCCGGCCCAACAGCCCCCTGGAGGCAATGTAGCGGCGCCGCTTAATGTAGGCAATGTGGGCCAGGTAAAAATCGGAGGGCTTGCCGTCGGAGCAGGATGCATATTGACGGGCGGCTGCACGGACGGATTGATGGTTTTAAAAGGCAATACGCTTTTGGGTCTTGGAGGAGCCTCGACGAATTCATTGGGTAATGTCGGCATCGGCAGCATAGATCCTATGTCCAAGATCGAAGTGATCGGCACCGGCGTAAACGGCATCGCTTTCTTCGCGCCTACGGCAACCAGCAAGGGCTTCTGGATAGATAAGCTTGGCCAAGTAGGAGTCGGGGTCGCGGATTTCTCCGGTTCACTTAAAAGCGATTTTATCGTCAATGACCAAAATGACAACCCTGCGGCACCGCCGAAACTCACCATCCAGGGCGGGCAGTTCGGAAATCCCACGCTCCACTTTAGGCAAAATGCGGCATCGACCGGAGGATTTGATTGGAATATTGTAATGCGCGGTTCAAATTCCAGCCCCGAACGAACGTTAACCTTTGTCGCAGTTGACGGCCCAACTGGACCGGATGACCTGATGACGCTTACGATGGGCAATCAGAATGGGGCAACGCGGGTAGGCATAGGCACCATCAATCCAACTTCAAAACTTACCGTCGCCGGCAGGATTGAGACGACTTCCGGAGGAGTAAAATTTCCTGACGGCACGGTGCAAACGACGGCGGCAAGCGGCGGCATTTACGGATTCTCGAATATGAAGGTGTTTGAAACTGCCGGGAGTTACAACTGGACAGTGCCTCAAGGCGTCACAAAAATTATGGTTGAAGTTTGGGGAGGAGGCGGAGGCACAGGCAGTTATGGAGCCAATGGCGGAGGGGGTGGCGGTTATGGGAAAGAAATTTTCTCCGTAAACTCTGGTGCTGTGTACGCTGGTATTGTGGGTGACGGCGGAATCATTAATCAATTCAACGGCAAAACGAGCAGTTTTGGAAATCTGATTAGCGCGACGGGTGGAATAAACGGCACCTTCCAGCCCGGTGCGGGCGGAACAAGCGGAGCGGCCTTTAATATCTCCGGACAATCTGGCGGTATTGGAGGCGGAAACAGCGCAAACGGTGGTTTTGGCGGATATCCCCCAGTAGCTCCAGGGGGAGGAGCGCGTGGAGGCAGCTCTGGCCAAGGCGCCCCGGGACGAATGGTAGTCTGGTGGTAAAAAGAGGAAAACCCAAAAAACCAAGCGAGATGCTTGGTTTTTTGATTGCGCCATATTAATATTATCTTTAATGCAAAATCTAGAAGATAAAACCCTTAAAATCAATCAAGAATTGAAAAAGCTCCACCCGCGAGCAAAAATCGCGCTTAAATACAGGAGCAACTGGGAGCTTTTAGTCGCGGTGATACTATCGGCCCAATGCACCGACAAAAAAGTAAACGAAGTAACGGGAGGGCTCTTTAAAAAATACCGAACATTAGACGACTACGTACGCGCGAGTCAGAAAGAATTTGAACAGGATATTAAATCAACCGGATTTTATCATGCTAAGGCGCGCAACATCCTTGCCGCGGCAAAAATGGTAAAGGGGAAATTTGGCGGCAAAATCCCGCGCACCATGCATAAAATTCTAGAACTCCCGGGCGTTGCCCGGAAAACCGCGAACGTCGTCCTCGGGAACGCCTACGGTGTTGTGGAAGGCATCGCGGTTGACACCCACGTGCGCCGACTTTCAAAACTCTGGGGGCTAACGCGCCATAACGATCCTGTTAAAATAGAAAAGGATTTAATGACGCTATTGCCCAAAAAAGAGTGGTTTAAATTCACCTACCGCGTAATTGATTACGGCCGGAAATACTGCACGGCGAGGTGCAAACATCAAACATGCCCGCTAAAGAATTTCATTTCGAAATCTTAAAAAAATCCAGGAAAAGCGGCGCGCGCCTGGGAAAACTCACAACGCCCCACGGCGTTATTTTCACGCCCGCCTTCATCCCGGTTGCCACCCTAGGCACAATCAAAGGCGGTTTGGATTTTTCGGAAATTCCTAAGACCAAAGCCCAGTGCCAAATCGTAAACACGTTTCATTTTCTTGATCTGGATCGGACGGATGTCGTAAAAAAGGCCGGTGGACTTCACAAGTTCATGAATTTTCCGCATCCGATTTTTACTGATTCCGGCGGTTTCCAGGTCTTCAGCTTGGGCAAGGGCTCGGAATACGGGCTGGGAAAAATCCATTCGCTCTCCCCCGCTAAAACAGCGAAGCTCACTAAACGCAAAGACGGCTTGGTTAGAATTTCTGAAGAGGGCGTTGCGTTCAATTCTCCGCGCGACGGCAGAAAAATCATGCTTACGCCGGAGCTTTCGGCAACAACACAAATCGCACTCGGAGCTGATTTTATTTATATGTTGGATATATGCGGAAGCGTCGTTGACGACCGAAAAACCGCGCTTAACGACCTCAACCGCACCAACCGGTGGTTTTCCAGATTCCTGAAAATTAAAATCCCGGAGAGTCAAAAAGTATTCGGAATTATCCAAGGGGGGCTGGACTGGGATCTGCGCGCCGCGTCAACCGGATTCGTAAACTCGCTCCCGGTATTCGGCACCGCGATCGGGGGCGCGTTTATCAAGGAGGACTTATTCAAGATCCTCGAATGGATTTTTAAGAATAGCGACCGGTCCCGGCCCCACCATATGCTGGGTGTGGGCGACATTGAATCAATTCCGAAAATCATCAAACTTGGCGTTGATCTTTTTGATTGCGCCATGCCAACCCGCATCGCCAGACACGGCACCGCGCTTACCGCAAGCGGCAAAATTGATCTGCAGAAAAACAGCTTAAAAAACAAATTCCAGCCGATTGATAAAAAATGCGCCTGCTTTACCTGCCAAAATTACTCTCTCGCCCAGCTTAACTTCCTTTTCCGAGCAAAAGAAACGCTCGGAGGCAAGCTTGCCACTATACATAATCTTTTCTTTATGGAGGACTATCTTGAAAACATAAGAGCGCGCATTGAATCAAAAAAACTTTAGCCCGTTACCTTTAAAAACTCGCCCAAATAAAAAACTTGCCCAAAAACTCTTCACCTCGTCTATCCTGCGATCGCAGGATAGACGAGTTTTCTTTCTTCCCGTAGAATCATCAAATCCCTGTAGAATAACTTGATTAAGCGCTTAGTATATACTTAAAAGATTAAATAATCGTATGGCGGCAAAAGCAACGATCGGTCTTAAAATTCTTGAACTTCTCGGGGAAACGGCGATGGGGATCGGTGACTTTTTAGGTTGTTTTCTTACCGACCGCGCAACCTCCTATCGCCGCTTGCGCGGACTGCCTGATTTTCCTCGGAAAAAGAAATGGGCTCAAAAAGACGCCGAAGCAGAAATGTGCCAACAGCTCTACGATGTTCTCTATCGTCTGAAGCGCGACCAATTGATTGAAAAATCAAACAACGGCAAATGGCGCATCACTCTGAAGGGCAGGGAGAGAAAAAAGGAGATGAATGCCCGTAAAAATTTTCTTCCATCAACGCGATCCTATGCCTCGGAAGAATCGCCGGAGTGGAAAATCGTCATTTTCGATATTCCGGAAAAGCAAAGATTAAAAAGAGAATGGCTTCGGGCCGTACTCCGCCGGCTCGGCTTCCGGATGCTCCAGAGAAGCGTTTGGATCGGAAAAGTGAAACTCCCGCAAAACTTCATTGAGGATTTAGGCAAGCTCAACCTTTTACGGTGCGTTGAAATTCTTGCGATCACAAAACACGGTAGCCTGCGCCAGCTCCAGTGATTGCCCTAGAAGATGATTGCTCTAGAAAAAAATCCTTAAAATAATAAAACAAACTTAAAACTCGTCTATTCTGCGATCGCAGAATAGACGAGTAATGAGCGAATGAACCAATGAATCGCTGTTAATAACAAGAATATGTATAGACTTCCTAAAAAATTCTTTACTAAACCGTCATTGATGGTTGCCAAACAACTTCTCGGCAAATATATCTGCCGGCGAATTGGCAAAAAGACGCTTTGCGGGAAAATCGTGGAAACCGAAAGCTATCCCGGGCCATATGACCGCGCCTCGCACGCTTTTAATTTCAAAAAAACTCCGCGCAATGAAGCCGAATACCGCGAAGGAGGGCATATTTATATCTATATGGTCTACGGGATGTACTGGCAACTCAATATTTCAACCGGCGCCGCAGGCTACCCGGAGTGCGTGCTGATTAGGGCGCTGGAACCATCAATAAACCGGAACAATAAACTAAAAACTCAAAACTTTGCAAATGGGCCGGGGAAATTATGCCGATGGCTCGGATTAAACAAATCTTTCTACGGCGAGGATGTTACGAAATCAAGACGGATTTGGCTTACCACAGGAGTGAAAATCAGCAAATCGCAAATAACGAATGGCCCTAGGATCGGCATTGATTACGCCGGTCCTTATTGGGCCAGAAAACGCTGGAGGTTTTGGATAAAAGGCAATAAGTGCGTTTCCGCCTGATTCTATGGTATAATTAAAGAAATGTCCGGAGTTGAATCAAAACATTTTCTTTTAGGGCTTATCATTATTTTCTTCGCGCTCGCGGCGCTCACGCTTTCCGAGCTTTTCGCGCCCATAATTCTGGGCGTGCTTCTTGCCGGTATCGCGCGGCCTCTGTATCACGAACTTGTGCCGCGCGCCCAAGGCAGGGAAAATCTCGCGGCTTTCATATCAATGATCGCCATATCAATCGTAATCATTATCCCCTTTCTGGCAATCCTCACGCTCCTTGTCCGCGAAGCGTTTACTCTTTTCACGGGCGCGGAGCCGTTCGCGATCGCGGAACCGATAAAACGATTCTCCGATTCTCTGTCAGGCGCCCTAGGGGTGGATATCGCAAACTTCATCAGTATGCAAATCGGGCCTCTTTTAAAAAACATCGGTGCCTCCATTTCCTCCGAAATCGGGAGTTTTCTCTCAAACGCGGCCGGGCTTGTGCTTTCCTTCTTTATCATGCTCGTCACGCTCTTCTATATGCTGCGCGACGGCAAGAGTATAGGCGAATTCATGATGAAGTTCAGCCCTCTCAAAACGCGCGACGAACTTGATCTGTACAGCATATTTACGCGCACCGCCAAAGCGATTTTCTACGGTATCTTCGTCGCGGCGTCTATTCAGGGCCTTTTGGCCGGCATCGGCTTTATGATCTTCGGACTGCCGTCGCCGGTCTTATGGGGTTCAATCATGGCTTTCCTCGCCTTAATACCGTTTTTGGGGCCCTACCTGGTTTTTATTCCGGCCGCGATTTACATATTCGCGAGCGGCGAAACATGGATGGCGGTTCTTTTTCTGCTCTACAATGTCATCATAGTTTCAACCATTGACAACCTGATTAAGCCGCGCGTGATCGGCAGGCACGCCGACATGCACCCGCTTTTAATCCTGCTTTCGGTTTTCGGAGGCCTGCAAATCTTCGGTTTTATGGGATTGATATACGGCCCGCTTATATTCGCAATCTTTCTCGCCTTGGTAAAACTCTATGCCGGAAACACGGATGGCGACGCGGTAAAACCGATCCAATAAAAAACTGATTCATGAAAAAAACTTTGACTATTATTGTCGTTACCCTGATAATCATCACATTCGTGCTTTCGCTCGTGCCGTTTTATTAAAGGAAGCGCGGATTAAGGTCGTATAAAAATTATTTTTAAAAATCATGGAAGCTAAGCAAAAAGTTAACTGTGATCACTGCGGCAAAAAAGAATGCGAGGATTGCGTGAAACATGAAGGGAAAAATTTCTGCTGCGAACATTGCTGCGGGGAATACCAAAAAAAGGAAAAAGGGAATGTTCACGAATCAGCGAACGTATGCAGGTTCTGCTAGAATACTAAATCAAGAATGAAGAATTATGAATTATGGGGATAAATTCCCGCCGGGAGTTTATCCATAATTCATGTTTCATAATTCAATGAAAGGCGATTGGTATTCCAAAACCGCGGAGGAAGCCGTCCAGGAATTCGGCTCTTCTATTAAGGGCTTAGCCGGCGAGGACGCGCTAAGCCGGCTTTTAAAATTCGGGCGGAACAAACTCCCGGAAGCCAAGCCAAAACCGCTTTACCGGATTTTCTTTGAACAGTTTAAAAGTCCGCTTATTTACGTGCTGCTTGCCGCCTGCGCCACTGTTTTCGCGCTTAAAGAAACAGTTGACGGCTTTATAATACTTTTCATCCTGTTTTTTAACGCCGTTTTGGGCACGATCCAGGAAGGCCGGGCGGAAAATACTCTCGCGAAACTTTCAAAACTCGTAGAGACCCGAGCCGAAGTGATCCGAGGAGGCCAAGAGCTCAATATCCCCGATTATGAAGTCGTGCCCGGAGATATAATACTTATCCAGGAAGGCGAGCGCATTCCCGCGGACGCCCGCCTGATTGAAGCGAGGAATCTCAAAACCCAGGAAGCGGCTCTGACCGGCGAGTCCCAGCCGGTTCATAAAACCGCCGAGAAAATAAACGGTTCAGGGCTTCCAACCGGAGACCAGAAAAACATGGTCTTTAAGGGGACCACGGTAGCCGTTGGCGCGGGGAAAGCGATCGCGGTCGCGACCGGATTGGATACGGTAATAGGAAAAATTTCCAAAGCCATCGCCGGTATAAACACCGAAATACCGCTTGCCAAGAATTTAAGGCAGCTCGCGCGCGCCGTTGTCATAATCGTCGCTATCATCATAGCCGCTATTTTTCTAACCGGCGTCGGCGAAGGCAGAGATTTTAAAGAAATGTTCATCGCGGCCGTCGCTATATCGGTCGCGGCGGTGCCGGAAGGCCTGCCGCTAGTGCTCACGGTCACGCTCGCCGCCGGCGTCCACCGCATGGCGAAAAAACGGGTTCTCGTAAAAAAACTCCAGGCAGTGGAAGCCCTGGGACAGGCAAAAGAAATCGCGGTTGATAAAACCGGCACGATCACCAAAAACGAACTGATAGTGCGCAAAGTCATCATTGGAGAAAAAACCTATGACATAGAAGGCGCTGGGTTTGAGCCGAAACCGGAGATTCCAAACGTAACTC
>CAYJCQ010000032.1:0-7230 GCA_964368725.1 uncultured Candidatus Saccharibacteria bacterium | reverse complement strand
GTTGTTGATTCGCGAACAACGAAAGTGAACATAGAAATTTTAAAAGCGCTGGGGGCCAAAATTGAAATGATTGATTGGCGCGGCAAAACTACCGGCAGTTTCCTGGAGGCGCGATTTGAACGGGTCAAACAATTACTAAATGAAATACCAGGAAGTTTTTGGCCCAACCAACACGCCAATGAAAATAATCCCCGGGCTCATCACCAAACCATGGAAGAAATTGATAAAGCGTTAAGGGGTAAAGTTGATTATTTATTTTGCGCCGCAAGCACTTGCGGAACGTTGCGAGGTTGTTTCGAATACATAGAGCAAAAAAATCTGAATACCAAAATTATAGTTGTTGACGCTGAAGGAAGCGTAATTTTTGGCGGGACTAATGGCGACCGCTTAATCCCAGGCCATGGTTCGGCCATACGGCCGGCGATCTACCACGAAGGAATAGCAGACAAAGTTGTATATGTAAATGACGCTGAATGCGTTGCCGGATGCAGACTTCTTCTGAAAAAAGAGTCCATACTTGCCGGTGGTTCTTCAGGCGCAATCATCAGCGGGTTTGCGAAAGTGAAAAAAGATATCCCGAAAAATTCAAATATTGTAATAATCTTACCAGATCGAGGCGAAAGATACTTGGATACAATATACAATCCTGAATGGGTTAGTAAAAATTTAAGAGAAATTCCTTTATTATTATGAAAAGAAATATAAACTCTGATGATAATAGCTTGCGTATTATATCCGGTAGCGATGTAGGAAAACTACTTATTGGGAAAGAAGAAAAAATTATCAAATTGACTAGCGCCGCCTATATTGCTCATCAAAAAGGGAGAAGTGTTCTTCCACATTCCGTGTTTCTTAGATTCCCGTCAAAACCTCAAAATAGAATTATCGGCTTGCCTTCGTATATTGATAGAACGGCAGGTATTAAATGGATAGCATCATTTCCAAGTAACATTAAAAGGGGAATGGACCGAGCTTCGGCGGCAATTATTCTAAATTCTTTAAGCACTGGCCGACCGTACTCGATTCTTGAAGGATCAATTATAAGCGCTAAAAGAACAGCGGCCAGCGCCGCTCTTGCCGCGACCATTCTATCAAACAGAAGGGACATAAAAGATATTGCCTTTATCGGATGCGGTTTCATTAACTTTGAGATTTTTAAATTCATTCTTTCTCAATTTCCTTCACTGGAATCAGTTAATCTATTTGATCTTAATCGTAAGCGTGCCCGTCTGTTTTCTGATAAGGTGAAGATTATTAGCAATGTTAAAATTAAAATCAATAATCAAATAGAAGAATCTATTCAATCATCAAAAATCATATCGTTCGCAACAACCGCTTCAGCGCCGCATATAACGAACAAATCAATTTTGCTAAAGGAGTCAATTATTCTTCATATTTCATTAAGAGATATTGGCTCCGATATTATAAAAAACAGCATCAATGTTGTTGATGATGTTGAACATGTGAATAGAGAAAATACAAGCATCCATCTAGCGTCAAAGAAATACGGTAATGCTGATTTTATCATCGCCTCGCTTGGTGAACTTCTGCTTGGGCAAAAGAAATTTCCCAACGATTCGCGCCCAATCATTTTTTCCCCTTTCGGACTCGGAATTTTGGACATCCAATTGGCAAGATTTGTATATGAACAGGCGGTTAAAGAAAATGCGGGAATTTTAATCAAAGACTTTATACCGCCGAATTGGCATGAAGGACCATACTAAAAACAATCTATTTGAGAGTCTGCACGCATCTAGCGGGGCAAAAATTATTACAGAATTCGTGCCAGGACCAAAATCAATCGCGCTCCTGAAGAAACAGGAAAGGATTGAAAGCAACAACAGGTCATATCCAAGAGAAATACCGATTGCCTTTCAAAGCGGTAAGGGAGCGATTATAGAAGACGTGGATGGCAACAAATTTATAGATTTTCTTTCTGGTTGCGGAGTTTTCAACTTGGGACATAATATACCTTTTATTATTGAAGCGATTAAAAACCGTGGTGATCTACTTACTCAAACAGTTGATTTTCCGACAGAAACAAGAATCGATTTTATAGAGCGGCTTAATTTGGCGTTGCCTGAAACCATTCGTAATAAAATGAAGGTGAATTTTGGCGGTCCAACCGGATCAGATGCAGTTGAAACGGCCATTAAACTGGCGCGGATAGTCACAGGCAGGCACTCTATAATAGCTTTTCAAGGCGGCTATCATGGAATGACAATGGGCGCGCTGAGCGTAACCAGTAAACTTTCTCATCGTAAAACAGCTCCGCCGCTTGTTCCGGGAGTACACTTTTTGCCGTTTTGCAGTCCGTATCGCTGTCCCTTTGCCAAAATAAATTTGCCTTGTTCCGGCGAATGTATACGATACTTCGAATTTTGCCTGGAAAACCCGCATTCCGGCATAGACAAGCCAGCCGCCATTATTATTGAGCCAATTCAAGGAGAAGGAGGTACTTACATACCGAGTAGCGGATGGCTTGAAAAAATAACTGAAATTGCCAGAAGAAATGATATTTTGGTGATTTTCGACGAAATACAAACCGGTTTTTATAGAACAGGAAAAATGTTTGCTTTTGAGCACACGGGCGCGATTCCGGATATCGTCACAATGTCAAAAGGCATTGGCGGCAATGGATATCCGTTATCCTTGATTCTGTATAAAAAAGAGCTTGATGTATGGGAGCCGGGGACGCATATCGGAACGTTTCGCGGAAATCAAATCGCCATGGCGGCTGGTCTGGCGGCGTTAAAATTTATTGAAAAGTATAATGTTTCATCGCACGCCTTGGGTATCAGCAGCGAAATAAAGAGTGGGCTGGAAAAAATCAAGGAGTCATCGCGATATATCGGAGATGTGCGCGGTATTGGTATGATATTTGGTATTGAATTTGTAAAAGATAAAAACACCAAAGAGCCCTTCCCCGAAGCGACAAAGTTATTGAGAAAGTCGTGTTACGAAAATGGACTGATTGTAGAAGTCGGCGGATATTATAATAATGTTATAAGATTTTTGCCGCCGCTTACTCTCACGAGAGAAATAGCGGAAAACGGTCTGCACATTTTTGCGGATGCAAACAAAGAAGTGGAAAACTCTATCGCCTTTCCGAATAAGCAACAATGATCTGCCGAATAATCATGTCGTCCCAAGAGTTGATGTAGGCCGGTTTAAAATCAAACCAGACTCGCATAAAGTCTTCTCGCTCTAATTTCCGCAAGCCCCCTATCTCAGGATCTTGTAAATAAATATAAGTATCATCAAGACCGACAACTACCGAATAATGACCATCCGGAACTTCTTGGTCGTTGTAGTCTGAACGGCCGCGGGTAAACCAATTAACGATAACCGGCACGCGGCGGTCAAGCCAACAATGAATTGAATCAAAAGAAGCGTTGTTTTCAACCACAACTTTGAGACCGTATGATTCAGCTGCTTTTTTAAGAGAGGCGTCGTCTGTGCCAAGCTCCGGGTCTCGATTGCACGTCGTAGCCACCTCTTCCTCACTTTTATTTATTCCCCAATACTCCAACACCATTTTTAAACTAGCCGGCCCGCAATAACCGCGGTGAAGCGTCTCCTGAAATGGTTTAACCGGAAGAAGATTTTTATTATTCATTGATTGATTTTAACATTTAATGTTCGGTGAGACAATCTTTGGTTTTCTGTATTAAAGAAAGCGCGTCTTTCTTGTTTTGTCCAATCATTATAATTCCGATAACCGGCCTATTTGAACTTACAAAAGAGATGATCAATCCTCTTTTTTGATATTGAATTGGATAAAGAACATCGGACAGTCGTGCTAAAAGCTTTTCTGACTTTTGTGTCGGTATGTTGTAGCGAAACGAATCGTTAGAAATAACATATGCATTGTTTCCGTAAATGCCAAGATGGGATATTATGTTATACGTATGTGTGCCGCCAGTCATACGAGCATTACTTTCAAGAACGTATAAATTTCCGTCTTGGCCGGCGGCGAAATCAACATCAAATATGCCGCGGTATCCTTTGGAATAAAGTTCTTTACCGATTGTATCCATGCCGATTCTCATACTTGTATTTACGGAGTCGGGAATAATATCATTGCTTAAAACAACGCCTTCAAAAGAGCCGTCTTTGGTCACTTCTTGCCCACAGTTATAGTCAAAAACAAAACCTTCATCAGTTATGTGCCCTTCGCCCGATGGAAAACCGCCGCCGATTATTTTATCAGTAGGTATAAATTCTTCAACAACGTATGGAGCGAAATTCCATATCGGATCTGATTGAAATAATTTGTGTAGCCAATCTCCTGCTTCACTCTGCGTGAATTTCTGAACGGCATCATTATCCATAATTTTGACGCCCCAGCCGGACTCACCATTGTGAACTTTGATGACAAAACCCTTGCCAAGGTTAAGAAATAAGGATATTGCTTCGGCGACATCAACTTCGGTTTTGCATGTAAAACCGCGAGGGAGTTTTATATTTACTCGTGGAAATAGGTTAGCGACTATTTTCCGAAATCCGTTCTTTGAATCGATAATTCTTACCAAATCGGATGGATTAGTTATTCTGGGCATATTAGTAACTTGCCATCCGGTTGTCCTTCCCTCCAAAAATCGCAGCAAGTTGATGTAATTATCTGTAACAGAATATGACGAAACTTTCACGCCTTGACTTGATTGAAAAATTTGGATGAGGATCTCTATCAATTCCGGATCATCAAGAATAGACTTGCATAAACGAATATCAAAACTTTTGGGCCATAAGTTTCTGACGTTTTTGTATCCTACTCTTTCAATATTGTGTTTCAAAAGAGTGTTCGGAATTGGATTTGGAGTAATAATAATTTTATCGTCTCCGCCCCAAAATTGAGCTCTTTGAGAGAGGTCTATTTCCTGTTGGATTCTATCTTGTTGACCAGCGTTGCCTAGCGCTATTTGTTCAAGTAAATTAGTGAAGGTCTCGGCTGTGTTGGCTATGAATATTTCTTTTATATTTTGCATATACAAAAAAGAAAGGGGCGCACAATCCTGCACCCCTTATATTACACCAGACGTTCACGTTGGGCGGCCGTCAGGATGATTCTTTCGATAAGGTCCTCAAAAGAACATCCTTCAAACGACGCCATCTTAGTGAACGTGTTGTTCAGACCGTGAGTGTTCGGTCCTATGCCAGGGTTATAGTTTACTTCGAGCAGGTAGATTTTCCCGTCATTGGCGATGCGGAAGTCCATGCGGGCGTAATCTCTGCACTCTGTGGCTATGAACATACGCCTGGTATACTCGGCAAGCAACACTGACGTTTTCGCCGAGAGACCAGCTTCCACCATTTGTTCTTTCTTTCCGCCCCACTTGTACTCATACGAGCGAATCTGCTCGTAAGGGGTTTTTGCCTCTGCAAAAAGAAATTCAAGCGGAGGAAACACATGGAGGTCCCGGCCGTTTCCGATGACGCCCACTGAGATTTCTCTACCGACGATGAACGACTCGACGATTGCCGGCTGACGGTAAAGACGGATTACTTCCTTTGTCTTGCGCCGCAAGGATTCCAAATCCGTTACAACGCTGTCGTAACGAATCCCGATACTGGCCTCTTCCCTGACCGGCTTGGCGATCAACGGGAACGCCAGGTTTTGATTCGGTGATTCCGTTTCGTCACGGAAGATTTGATACGCCGGAGTCGGCACTTCGTTTGCCAGCGCAATCAGTTTTGTTTGCACTTTGTCCAGCGTGATTGTCATGTTGTGCGGCGTCGCTCCCGTAAAAGGAATCTCAAGCGCCTCGAGCATGGTCGGCACCAGCACTTCGCCGCTGTTGGTGCCCCCAAACGCTTCAGCCAGATTGAAAACCAGGTCGAAAGATCCTTTTTTCGTTTTCAGGTTCTCCCACAACGAGTAGCTCGCCTCAAGGGTTTCAACTGCGTATCCTTTGGCTCGCAAGAGCGTTGCCACGAGCGGAACGATGATTTGGATTTCCTGTTCGCAAACCATGTCCAGATCGTCGCCCTTTTTTATCGTCGTGGCGACGTTGTAGAGGATCAAAATTCTCATCTTTTACCCCCTTTCTAGAGTTTGATGATTTTGCCTTGGTAGTCGCGGCAACGCGTGATGTTCGGCACATCCCAGAAACCGAGCGGAACCGGAATCTTGCCCATTCCCTCGACATCCACGATGTATCGCGGCAACGCAATACCAGACATACGCTTGTGGAGCGCTGTCATGATTTTGCGTTCCAACTCGATGTCGCAGACGAAGTGCTCAAGCCCCCTTACATAATCGCACCTATAGATGTAGTACGGGGTAACGCCCATATAGTAGAGTTCCCGGAACAATTCTTCCAGAACTTCCTCTTTGTCATTCACGGTTTTCAGAAAGACCGTTTGAGACAAGACAGGAAAGCCATAAGCGCGTATCGTTCGAATAGCATCAACGACCTCGTAATCAAGCTCGTCAGGGTGGTTGACGTGAATAAGTATGTACGTTTGGAAGTTATCCGCACACGCCCGAAGTTCCTTAAACACTAGTTTTGTGTGTGGAGAGCCGATGCTTTTGGGGGAATGGATCGGAAGACGCGTACCCATACGAACAACTTGGACTGACGGAATATTCCGCAATCCGGCGATGATGCGCATCGACGTTTGAGGAACAACTAATGGATCCCCACCGCTCAAAATGACGTCATCGATCTCGGGATGAGACTTGATGTAGCAGAGCGCTGACATAATGTCGGCGTCATCCAGATCGCCCTCTGACGAACCGATCTGTCTGATCCTTGTACAAAATCGGCAGTGAGCGGCACAGCGGTAAGTCGTTTTCCAAAGTACCCTGTTCGGATATTTGTGAACGATTCCTTTGACTGGAGAAAACAGAACTTCTTCTCCCAGAGGGTCGTTCGGAAGGACGTTATTGCTTGGGTCGTTTTGCATCTGGAACTGGCCCGTAATAGCGTTGCTGCCATCACGGATTTTCCGCTGCAGATGCGGAGTAATTTTCTCTTTCACGGCCGACCTCCTTTTTGTTATCAAGGTACAAGATTCAGAAACCACTTTTGGTTTCTCAAAACGTACACTAACACGATTTCTAAAATTACACAAGCAACTGAACAGACAGAAAAATCCTATATTCTAGAGCCTTTTCTGGTTTTTCGTATCGGATTAAAATTTTCATTCAATTCTTCAACGCCAGAAATCAAAGCCAAGATTGATACAGTTAAGATGCGGCAGGTGATACAGAATCTTTTGGACAAT
>CAYJCQ010000031.1:0-7359 GCA_964368725.1 uncultured Candidatus Saccharibacteria bacterium | reverse complement strand
TTCTTTCTGAGATTCAGAAAAAATATTCAGGCAAAAGGATAGTAGTAGTGAGCCACGGCGATCCGCTCCGGGTGCTGGAAGCGACCGTTGCCGGCGTATCGGAGGCGGCATTCCATGATTTTTCCATTCATGAAGTCGGAACGATGAAAAAGATTGTTTTAGGAGCTTTGCCCCTTGATGAGACCGGAGCGTTTGATCTGCACCAGCCTTACATTGACGCGCTTGAAATGCGATGCGGGAGCTGCGGCGGAAAGACGCGCCGAGTGGAAGAAGTTGCCGATGTTTGGTTTGATTCGGGCGCGATGCCATTCGCCCAGCATCATTATCCGTTTGAGAACAAAGAGTTTGTGGACAAAAAACTTCAATTTCCGGCCGACTACATTGTGGAGGGTATAGACCAGACGCGCGGCTGGTTTTATACATTACTTGCGATTTCAACTCTGCTCGGCCGGGGCGCTCCGTATAAAAATGTGATTTCAACCGGCTTGGTTCTAGATAGAAATGGCCAGAAAATGTCCAAGTCCAAAGGCAATGTGGTTGATCCGTGGCAGATGATAGATAAATACGGCTCTGATGTAGTCAGATGGCACTTTTTTACCGTAAACGAGCCAGGCGATCCTAAAAATTTTGACGAGAAAGATCTCGGCAAAGCTTACCGGAGGTTTCATGCCCTTTTTTACAATTCCTACGCCTTTTATTATCTCTACGGCAGGGGAGCTGGCGGGCATTCAGCGGTTCCGCCCAAGAGCGGTAATATTCTTGATAATTGGATCGTGGATCTGCTGTTTGAGCTCATACGGAAAGCCACCGAGGCCTTGGAGCGATACGACATCGTGGGAGCGGCGCGCGCCATAGAGGAATTTGTGAGCGACCTTTCTCATTGGTACGTGAGGCGTTCCAGGCGCAGATTCTCTAATCCAGAGAGCAAAAAAGATTTTGAAGCGGCCTCGGGGACGCTCGCTTACGTTTTGGGAGAACTTTGTAAAATCGCGGCGCCCTTTTCTCCGTTTATCTCCGAGGCGATATACGTTTCTTTGTTCGGCAAGAATACCTCCGTTCATTTATCCGACTGGCCGGAGGCGCGTCGCGGCAGGGATATTGACTATGGTCTATTAGAGGCGGTTGCGGAAGTAAGGCGCCTCGCGAGCGCGGCGTTGGCTCTGCGCGCCGAAGCAGGAATTAAAGTGAGACAGCCGCTTCAAGCATTGAGAATCAGGAATCAGGAATCAGGAATCAGGAATAATCGGGAGCTGATTGAAATGCTGAAAGACGAGGTGAACGTAAAGGAAGTTGTTTTGGATCCAAATATTAATAAGGAGATAGAACTTGATGCCAAAATTACGCCTGAATTATACGAGGAAGGCGCTCTTCGCGAGCTTATGCGCGCGGTTCAGAAAGCGCGGCAGGAGGCCGGCTATAAAGTCGGCGAAATGATTTATCTCCGCCTTGTTCTGTCGGGGAGTTTGGCAGAAATAGTTCAAAAGCATCTTAATGTTTTTAAAAAAGCGGTTAAGGCAAAACAAGTTGAAGCCGGCGGCGCGGCTCTAAAGAAGTCGCCGAAAGCAAGTTCGGAGATTGAGTCGGAGGTGAACGGGGAGAAGATAATAATCGGGATGAGACAACTATGACGATGAAAACGACATTATTGCAATGATTAAAGGGTTATCGGTCACGGTCATTAGCCATTGTAGTTTCTATACCTCAATTAGTACCGGCAGTATCATCGGCCGACGGCGGGTTTTTTGGAACAGAAATTGGCCGATTTGGTCGCGGATGAGCATTTTTATGTAGTCAGGATCGGTTTCCTGTCTCGGTATGCGGCCGATGATTCCCCGCAACCGCCTTCGGATCTCCTCCAAAATTTCTTTATTCTCCTTAAGATAGATGAATCCGCGCGAAATAATATCCGGATTCTTAATTATGCGCCCGGTCATTTTTTCAAGCGTAGTTATGATAACTACCATGCCCTCTTCCGCCAGAAGCTTTCTGTCCCGGAGTACCACTTGTTCCACGTCGCCTATGCCAAGCCCATCAAACATTACGTAGTCAGTAGGAACCTTCTCGTTTGTTATAAAAAACGAATCCTTGGTGAGTTTCGCAACCTGGCCGTTGTCCAAAATCATAACTCTTTCCTTTGGAAAGCCGGCTGTTTCGGCAAGCTTGCGCACGTGCTTGCGCATAAAGTAATAGGCGTGGATCGGCACCACGAATTTCGGCCTGGCGCTTTTTATAACGAGTTTTATGTCTTCGGAGCGCGCGTGACCTCCGGTGTGGATGTCCAAAAGCTTTACGCTGTAGAGATCGTCGACTTGCCTCGCTATGTTGTCCTGCAGTCCCTGGATGCTTCTTTCGTTTCCTGGAATCACCGATGAAGAAAAGATTACCGTATCCGATTGTTTGAGCGAAATCAAACGATGCTCTCCGTTTACTATCCTCATTAGTCCGGCGTTTGATTCTCCTTGGGCGCCGGTGGTAAGAATCATTATTTTACTGTCCGGGTATCTGTTGATTTCCTCAAGCGCGATTATCTGGCCTTTTTTCGGCTTGATATAGCCGAGATTTTGGGCTATTTGGATATTGTCCTTCATTGAGCGGCCGTTTAAGGCGACTTTTCTGCCCAGTTTGTCCGCGATTTTAATAATCTCGCCGAGCCGCGTAAGGAGCGAAGCAAAGGTAGCGACGATAATTCTCCCCCGCGCCTCTTTGAAGAGCTTTTCCAGGTTTTCTTCCACTGTTTCTTCCGAGATGGAAAATCCTTCCACGAGCGCGCTTGTGCTGTCCACGAAAATACTGTGGATGTTCATCTTGCCAAGACGTTCAAACGTCGCAAGATTCTTGGGGCTACCGCTTTTGTCCATATCCAGGCGGAAGTCGCCGAAATGAGCCATCTTGCCGGCCGGCGTATCCAATATGAATCCCAAACCGTCAGGGATGGTGTGTTCTATGTCGAAAAATTCGGCCTCAAAGTGCGGCGAAATCTTGACCCTTTCACCGTGCTTAACAACCACGAATTTCAATTTCGGGAGATTGGGAAATTCCTGAACCCTTTTTTCAATAAGGGCTTTGGTCAGGGCGGCGGTGTATATTACCGGGTTGCCGAGCTTTTCCAAAAGGTATGGGAGGGCATGGATGTGGTCGTAGTGGCCGTGCGTGAATATTATGCCCTGTATATTCGCCCTTTTCGGCTCTAAACAGGCGACGTTCGGAATGATGTAATCAATCCCGGGTGTTTCTTCTTCCGGGAATTGGATGCCGACGTCAATTACGATAATCTCGTTTTTGTACTCAAAAAACGAGCAGTTTCGACCTACTTCTTCCAGCCCGCCCAATGGGACGAACTTTAAAGCGTCTGTTTCCCTCGACGCGGAGGTTGATTTAGTTTTGATCATAGTGCTGGGGAGGAGATTCGAACTCCTAAGGTCTTGCGACCGCTGACTCCTGAAGCCAGTGCGTCTGCCAGTTCCGCCACCCCAGCTAGGCCCAATACGCGGCAAATTAAAAGCTGATAAGCCCGGTTTCAAAGGCATTTAGCGTAAAGGCCGCATCTAACGCGTATGCGGGCGCGGGCTAGAATATAAGCAATTAAAGGTGATTCCATCATAATCCCGTTAAAATTTTTTGTCAAGGGCGCCTTAACGGAAGATCCTTGCCGTTTTCAGATACCAATATTCCGCACCGTCTAAGCGGTTGGCGGGCGCCGCTATTTGGCGGGAGCTGGTGAATCCGCCCAGGTCTTTAGTGCTTAAGTAAAGATAGTTCGGAGAGAAAAGGAAAACAGCGGGCGCGTCCTCGCGGATAAGCTCTTGAAGCATCTCAAGGTCTTCTGCGCGCGCCGATTGATCGGAATTCCTTCTTATGGATTCCAACAGTTCGTCAACTTTTTTGTTTTCATAGAGAGATAGATTCAGTCCCGGGTAAAAGCGTTCTGACGAGTGCCAAAAAGAAAAAACGTCGGAGCTGTTTTTTAAGATATTGCCGAAAAGAATCATGTTATAGTTGCGGGTTCTTATTGCTTCATTCGCGACCGAGACAGGTTTAAGGATATCAAGTTTTATTCCCACGCCTATTTCTTTCCAAGAAGATTCCAACGCGCGGGCCGCCGATACGAGAAAGTCAATTTCCGGCACAACCAGCTCGAATTTTAGTTCTATGTTTTCCTTGTCGATTTTTTTCTCAAACACGCCTTCAGCATTTTTCTCCCAGCCGCTTTTCTCTATAATTTCCCGGGCTGTTTCGGCGGCGTTCTTTTCTGGTCCGCCTTTGGCAGGTATGTATCCTTCGTTTTCCGGATACAGGGGCCCGTCAACCGCAATGCCGCGTCCGGAAAGCGATTGTTTTATTATTCTTTCCCGCGGCGCCGAAAGAGCGAGCGCGGTTCGCACCGGCTTATCCCGGAGCGCCGGCGAGGTGCTCTGGTTTAAAAATACGGCGTAGTATCGGGGGATCTTTATTTCATGCACGCGGTAGCCGACCTTGACCGCGCCCAGCCGTTCCGGCAGCATGCCTCCCAAACCGTTTATCTCATGGCGGTTGAAAGCGTCTATAGCCGCTTCGTAAGTCGGGAAAAATTTAAAAACGAATTCTTCTATAAGCGGTTTGTCGCCGGAATAATTTTCGTTGGCGGCGAAACGGTATTCAAGGATGAAGCCGTCTTTGCGTTTTTTAAAGGAAGAAAATCGGTACGGGCCGCTTCCAACCGGTTCCAGGTTATAGTCCGAGAGGCGGAGGTTTGCCGCCGGTATGGTTCCGAATATGTGCCTCGGTATGATTTTTAAATCAGCGAGATTCTCTTCAAAAAACGCGTACGGCGTCTTTAAAATAAAACGCACCTCGCGATCGCCAAGTTTTTCCACGCTTACGCTCTGCCAGGCATTCGCGAGCGGAGAAAGCGTTTCCGGATTTTGGATTGTTTCAATGGTAAAAATGACGTCGTCTGCGGAGAGCGGCTCGCCATCGCTCCAGTAAAGATTTTCCTTGATAAGCACGGTCCACTCCCTGTTGTCGCCGTTTGAGCGCTGGTTTTCCGCAAGTTCAAGCAGATCCATATAAGCAATTTCAGAAAGATCGCGATCCGCGTCGTTGGAAGATATTAATATCGGATTTACGGCTATCGGCTGCCCCACAAGGCCTTCTACATAAACACCGCCGCCGATCGGCGTAAGCACGGTTTCCCGATAGAAAACATTGGCGCCGTTTAAGAAAAGCGAAACAGCGAAGACCATTAGCGCTCCTTCAAAAACCTGCCGTTCAAGAGCCGTTAGGGCGTCAAAAATTTTGTGGAATTTGAAAAACATTTCGACTTCGCCTATGCGCCTAAACTAAACACCGCTGTTTCGGCGAGATCACGCCTTATAAAAACATGAATATGCGGCGGGCATGCGGCCATGCTGATAATGCTAATTCGTATATTTAGCGCCGCCCGCATTACTTAATTAAAAGACAAGATTAAGAAGGGAAACGATCCCGAATATTCCTAAAAGCATTATGGTGGCCATGAAAAGACCCTTTTCCAGCCCGCGCCGTTTTTGATAAAGGCCGCCTTCAACCCCGCCGAAAAGCGATCCGGCTCCGGCTTGGCGTTCTTGAAGCAAGATTAGGATGATTAAGGAAACCGATACTATTGCCTGAATTGCGGTTAGCATTTTTAAAAAGATATCGCTATGAGTTTTTTGCTTTCGCTATATAAGCAACGGTCGCGTTGACTGCTCCGACGATGATAGTCCCCCAGACCAGCGGCATGATGCCGTCTATTGTAATGCCTTGAGAGAAGATGTCAACCGTGTATATAAGGAGCCCGTTTATCGCGACCGCCAAAAGTCCAAGGGTGAGCCAGATGAAAGGCGCTAATATAAAGCGTAAAATCGGCAATATGACGGAATTTGCAACCGTAAAAAGAACGACGACAACCGCGAAACCGGCAAGATCGTCGGTTACGGAAAATCCATCCACTAGATATTCTGCGGCCAGGATCGCGAGCGTGTTTGAGATTAATCCGATTATCAGTTTGGTCATTTATCAAACCAATTATATTTCAACGCAGTGATTTGAGCAAGCTCTCGCCCGTCATGTCTTTCGGCTTCGGAACGCCCATTACCTCCAGCACGGTTGGCGCCACATCGGCGAGTATGCCGATCGGATTTTCTTCTATTATTTCTGTTTTTTCTTCCGTTTTCTGGCGTTCAAAGCCGCGGCCGACGAGATAAAAGGGCACCGGATTGGGGTCGTGTTTGGTTTCGGGCCTGCCGGTATAGGGGTCAAGCATGCGTTCAATATTGCCGTGGTCGGAAGTAATGGCAAGCGTAATGCCGCATTCAAGGCAGGCAGAAGCAATGCGTTTAACCTCTTCATCCACGATCATGATCGCCTGGAGCGCGGCATCATAATTCCCGGTATGCGCGATCATGTCTGGATTGGCAAGATTCGCGAGAATAAATCCGAAGCCGCCCTCGGATACGGCCTCAATGACTCTGGTGGAAATTTCCCTGGCCATCATCTCCGGTGATTCGTCGTGGCGCGCTACCGACCGCGAAGGCACGAGCACGCGATATTCGTTCTGAAAGGGCTTTTCCCGATAACCGTTGAAGAAAAAGGTGATATGCGCGTATTTTTCCGTCTCGGCGACGCGCAGCTGGAGCAGGCCGCGGTCGGCCAGCGCTTTTCCAAGAGGATTTTCCACGTTTTCGCTCGGAAAAGCCACCGGAGCATTCAACTTGTCCGAGTAGCGCGTCATGGTCGCGACCATCAGGTTTTTAAACGGCTGGGTCGGGAATTCTTTGAATTCCTTAAGCGCGAAAGAAGCCGCTAGCTGGCGAATGCTGTCTTCGCGGAAATCAAAGAAGAAAAGCGAATCACCGTCCCGAAGGGGGTGGGGCGGATTCATTTGCATAGGTTCTATGAATTCATCGGTTAGCCCGCGGGAGTAATAAGACGCGATTTTATCTTTTACGCTTTCTACAGTCGTACCTTTACCGGTCAACGCTTCGTACGTGCGCTTAGTACGATCCCAGTGCAGATCCCGGTCAAGGGCGTAATAGCGCCCGGAGATGCTGGAGACTTTTCCAATGCCGGTCTCAGCGGTTAATTTATTGACTTTTTCCAACAGGGTTGGCAAAGATTTCGGCCCGCTGTCTTTCCCGTCCGAGAAAAAATCCAGATAAAGTTCGGATAAGCCGGCTGCCTTCGCGAGCTTGATTAACGCAGATACATGTTCAAGCGAGGCGTGGACGTTTCCTTCGGTCAGCAGTCCAGCCAGATGAAGCGCGCCGCCGGTCGTCTTTACGTGCGTTATAAGATCAAGGAGGACTTTGTTTTTTAAGATCGGAAGAGCCCACCTCGGAACTCCAGTCACGGCATCCGATC
>CAYJCQ010000030.1:0-7471 GCA_964368725.1 uncultured Candidatus Saccharibacteria bacterium | reverse complement strand
GAACCCGGTCTTTACGCACCCGAAGCGCACGTACTGCCGGTATACTACACCCCGATTGTCACAATTCATATTAGCAAGCGTTCAAAACCGCTGCAAATTTATGTTACGCGTTAATTATGCCTTATAATTTATTTATGCGCGATAGAATAAAATCTTTCCTTAAAAATTATGGAACTGGGCTTATCGCCGTCTTCGTTACATGGGGGGCGTTTTTCACCGCCTTATGGCCGAAAATACTTTTCCGAACCGCCCAAGGAGTGTCTGTAAGCGGAGCGCAAAGCGTTTGGGGTGACTGGGCCGCGCATCTCGCCTACGCTAACGTCTTCGCGTTAAGGAATATAACCGATTGGTTTACGACGCATCCGCTCTATGCCGGTTTTCCTTTCGGTTATCCTTTTGCCGCTGACGCTATATCCGGACTGCTCATGCGCGTGGGCATGAGCAGAATCGAATCCATGATACTGCCTTCAATAATAACCACATTCTTTTTGCTTGCAGCTATCTTTATTTTCTATGCGAACGAACTTAAGACTCCATGGCGAGCTTTTGCCGCAACGACTCTTTTTCTCGCAGGCGGCGGATTAGGTTTCGTGATTTTCTTCTCCGACTTAGCTAAAAACTTCTCTATGGAAACTCTTCTTTTTCCGCCTCGCGAATACACTCGTATGCTGGAAAAGGGCGTAGAATGGCTGAATATCCTGCCGGGCGAATTTCTTCCGCAAAGACCATTCCTCCTTGGTCTTCCTGTGGCGCTTTTTGTTCTTATAAAACTCATTTTATGGGCTAGGCGCGGATTTCAAAATGTTTCTTACGCTAAAATAATTCTTCTCGGTTTTGCGAGCGGCTCTCTTGCTATCATACACGTCCATTCTCTTATTGCTTTGACTGTCATTGCCGGAATTCTCATGCTTTTCTCTATCGGCAGCTGGCGGCAATGGACAATCTTTGCCTTTTCTGCTGCTCTTGTGGTTCTTTTAATCTATATTCCGCTCTACAGCGGAATGGTTGGCGGCGGCTTCTTCAGTTGGAGGCCCGGCTGGCTTGCTTTAAACGGCGATGTCCCCATGAATTTCTTCCGCTTCTGGTTCCTGAACTGGGGTGTTTTCCTGCCATTTTCTCTTTTGGCGTTCTGGCGCATGCGCGCCTACCGGAACCCGCTTGCCGTAAGCGGACTTGCTATTTTTGCCCTTGCGAATCTCTTCCAATTCCAACCATTCATCTGGGATAATTCAAAACTTTTCACTTGGAGCTATCTTTTACTCGCCGCGCCTGCGACCGGCTATCTGGCTCAAATCTGGCGTCGCGGAATAACTCTCAAAATATTAACGGTTTTTATCTTTGCGGTAATGACCGCTTCGGGATTTCTTGACCTCTGGCGCCTAACCAGAACTGACTATACTGCGGCGCAAATTTGGAGCGTAGAGGAAGAAACGATCGCGGAAAAATTCCGGGAAATCTCAAAGCCGACCGATATCACGCTCACCTCGGACAAACATAACCACTGGGTGCCCATGCTCTCCGGCAGGCAAATCATACTGGGCTACCGCGGCTGGGCCTGGACTTATGGAATAAATTACCACCCGATTGAAAACGACGTACGCGTTATGTTTGCCGGCGGACCGGAGTCGGAACGGCTGCTTAAAGAATACAAAGTCAGATTCGCGGTGATAGGTCCGGATGAAATCAATAATTACCAAGCCAACGAAGAATTCTTCCGCTCGCGTTTTGAAAAAATATTGGAAAGCAAGGAATACAGAGTTTACCGCGTAGAGCTATAGAATCTCTGCCTGCTGAACCTTCTTGCTTCAATTATTCATTTATCGCCTATCTTATCTATTCCACTATTCGCGCGAATAGTGGAATAGATGAATAATTTTATTTTCCCATACAACCCTTAATCCACTTCGATATGATGAGTGCCAATTCCCGCTCTTTCCTTTGAAATCCGTGCGGCGCGCCTTTGATTGATATTCCGGTAAATGATTTTGCGCCTGCCGCGTTTTTCTGAAATATTCCAAGGAACTCTTTTGGCGTACGATCCAGATATTCGTCGCGCGAGCCGAGGATAACCGCGACCGGCACGCGCACGCTCAGCAATTCTTTCCAGTACGCTTTTGGATCGTGATAATGAAAAACGTCTTCCTGACTCCCTGATCTATGTAAACTTAAAAAACGCTCGGCAGTGTAAATCCCGTATTCCCGCGGCATGAACGGACCCGGATTCCTAAATTTTAACTTTTCCGCTATTTTTAACGCCTGATTCAATCTGCGCCTTCCGAAATTTTTTAAGCCGACGACCACATCGCTAATCGGCCCCAAGAGCGCCAATCCCTTAATCCTCTTATCGCCCGTCCGATAGAGATAATAGAGCGCCTTGTTCGCGCCAGTTGAATGTCCCGCAAGAATAATATCGCGGTAACCCTCCTTTTTTACAAAAGCAATCATCGCCCGGATATCTAAAATGCAGTCCTGAAATCTTTCAAACCCGGAGCCAATTAGCGCTTTAGTTCGCGAACCTTTGACGCCCCTAGCAACGATATCGTGCCCGCGCGTATCAAACTTAAAATAGCCGATTCCACCTTTCGCCAAGCGCGAAGAAAGTTCTTTTATTAAAATTTGCCCCGAAGAAAACCGCGAACTCAAACCCGGTAGCCAAATTAACGCGTGTTTAGATTTTCGCCGCGATTTAATATACGCGCCATCAAGAATTATGCCGTCCGCGGTTTTAACCTGAACAAGATTTATCGGGATCATTCCACAAAGTATTTTTTCTTGATCTCGTCGTCAATGCGTCTCTGCGCATCTTCGGCGTTCTTTTTTGCTTTCCCGGTAAGAATTTCAAGTTCTTTATCCGACAACTTGCCGAGCGCAATCACTCGTTCTTTAAGCTTGTTGCCTTCATTGAATTTAGGATTTTCCAAAACCTCGTTTAACAAAACGGCAAGTATTTTTCCCACTCTCGGCCCCGGTTCAATCTTTAAAATCTCCATAACCGCGTCGCCCTTAATCTTAAGCATCTTGGGCGAAATCGGATCTTTCTGAACTTTCTCAACCATCGCTTTCAGGTAGCGCAGGCGATAGGGCTGTGCTTTTGGCACGCCAGAGCCGATCCGATCCGCCTCGCGAACTTTAAAGAGATCGTCAATGTTTTCCAATCCGACACGGCGGATAAGGCGTCTTACGCCTGCCAAAGTTACTGTTTCGGGATCGTAAACAAACATATGCTCGCGCACGAGAAGCGCCACTTTTTCCGCCAGATTCCTGGGAAACCGCAGGCGATCCATTACTTCCAAAACCATGCGTTCGCCCACGACCTGGTGGCCATAAAAAGTGGAATCCACGCCCTCGCCCCGTTTTGTTCTGGGCTTACCAACATCGTGAAGCAGAGACGCGATCCTTAAGTCCAAAGGAAAACTTTTCTTCACCGCGTACTCAAATGCCTTCATATTATGCTCATATACCGTGTAGATATGATGCTTGTTTTGGCCAACGCCCACGCCTTCTTCCAATTCTTTTAAAGCATACTTTAAGAGGTCGAGTTTACGCATTTCTTCAATCCCCATTACGGCGCCGTCGGTCATAATAAGCTTTTCCAGCTCGTCGCGCATGCGCTCCTTGGCGATGAATTCCAAAAGCCCGGCGTGTTTTTTAATTGCCGCGGATGTTTTTTCTTCAATCGCGAATCCTAATTGCGCTGAAAACCGGACAGCCCGCATAAGCCGAAGCGCGTCTTCTTGAAACCGTTCCTCCGGATCGCCTACCGCCCGGATCAGCTTCGCTTTCAAATCTTTTTCTCCGCCATACGGATCAATAATTTCCCTAATTCCTGATTCCTGTTTCCTGATCCCTAAACCAATCGCCATTGCGTTTATCGTAAAATCCCTGCGGGATAGATCTTCCTCAATCGTCTTCGCAAACTTAATTTCGTCCGGGTGCCGCTTGTCCGTGTATCTGCCTTCCAGCCTATAAGTGGTAAGCTCAACGATTTTAAGAGCTTGATCCCCTGAATCGGTCTTTACGCCAACGGTTCCAAAACTGTTTTCATAAACCGAATCCGGGAATATTTTTTGGATTTCCTCGGGTCGTGCGTCGGTCGCGATATCCCAATCTTTTGGCGATTTTCCCAACAAAAGATCGCGCACACAGCCGCCCACGAGATGGGCCCGAAATTTGTGCTTCTTGAGCTTTTCGGCAACGCCTAAAATTTCCCCGGGAATATCGTACGACATCAATAAGATTGTACTTTAACGGCCGCCTAAATGAAACTTGACGGAAAACAAATCCGGCGCCACTCTTAATAGAGTACAAGCGTTTTTCTTCAACTGAAAAGGGCGGACTTCAGGAAAGGGGGTCGGACGTGAATCTTCGGCACGTCATTGAATCACAGCAGTTTGACCGTGCGATGCTGAATGAGATCTTCAGAGCCGCTGACGGCATGCGGGCTGTCGCCGCAAGCGGCGGCTCGGATATCCTTCGGGGCAGGCGGATGCTCGTTCTTTTCTACGAACCATCCACGCGCACTCTCGTTTCGTTCCAGAGTGCAATGGAACTCCTTGGCGGCAGAGTAACAACCGCGGAGCATGGAGGGCAATTCTCATCCGCGATCAAAGGAGAGTCGCTCGCGGACACCATCAGGGTTGTAAACGGCTACCATTACGACGTCATCGTCCTCCGCCACTACCAGGAAGGCGCGGCGGCGCAGGCGGCTGAACTAAGCACCGCTCCCGTGATCAACGCCGGGGACGGAACCGGCCAGCACCCGACGCAATCGCTCCTTGATCTCTATACGATTGAACAGGAACTGGGCGGCATTGACGGCGTTTCGGTCGCGCTCGTAGGCGATCTAGCGCGCGGAAGAACCGTCCGTTCACTCGCCTATCTTTTAGCCAAGTTCCGCGTCGGAACGCTGTATTTCGCGGCCGGAGACGGCATGCAGGCAGGCAAAGACATCTTGGACTATCTCACCCGCCACGACGTCAAGTACGAACTTACTTCTTCTCTCGCTGGAGTCGCTGGTAAAGTAGACGTGGTCTACGTGACGCGCCTTCAGCGCGAGCGCCTGGGCGACGGCGGCGCCCGCCTTGAGGCCGCCTACCGCGCGAATCTGGTTACGCCGGAGATTCTCTGCCTCATGAAGCATCGCTCAATCATCCTCCACCCGCTCCCGCGAGTAAACGAAATCTCGCCCGAAGTGGACGCGGATCCGCGCGCCGCCTACTTCCGCCAGGCGGAAAACGGACTCTACATCCGCATGGTGCTCCTCAGAATGCTCCTTACCTGAAACGCGTTCGGGACCCGCAATGGGTCCCGTTTTATTTTTGCTCCAAAATTTGAAGAGTCGCCGCTAATCGCTCTTAACCTTAATTTTCTTTTGCTTAGAACGGTTTAATTTCGGCAAACGAACAGTCAGCACTCCGTTCTTTATTGACGCCTCGGCGTTATCGGCGTCAACTTCAACAGGCAAAACAACCGAGCGCGAGAATTTACCCCAGTAGCACTCCTGATAAACGTAATCCTCGGTGCGGATATGCTGTTCGCGCTCACGCTTACCCTTAATCGTTACCGTTTCCGAAGAAATTGAAACATCAATATCCTCCGGATTTACGCCGGCGATAGGCGATTCAACAATGATCTCGCTCGGTGTCTGGTAAACATCCACCGTTAATTGACCGCCGTTATCGTCCGTTTCTTCAAGAGCGTTATCTTCTACGCGCCTGGCCGCGACCGAGGAACCGGATTTAGCAAGCTCAATTTCAACATCGCCTCCGTTCAAAGAAACTTCTTTCGTGCCTTTATTTACCTCTTCAAAAAATTTTTTATCCTCCATATGTTTATATATCGGTTTTTTTCAATTTCTCAAAATCACTTAAAACAAAGAAAGCGACGAAAATGAGAAAAATTATCGCGTAGGAAGCCGGGCCTGTTTCAATTATAAGGTAATTGAATATGGCGTGCAACACGGTCGCGAAAAGCAAACCGATAAATATCGGATGAAGCTCCCGTTCATGGTCAAGCGCGAACCCCCGGCTGTTCCTTATAAAAGCGAGCCCCCAGTAATAGCCGACTATGCCCGACGCCAAGCTATGGAGCAGAGTGGCGCCGACAAACCGGAGTGTAAGCGATTCAACGATGGCGATATTCCAGACCGTTCCCTGGGCCGCCTGAAAAAGGGAAGCCACGTTTTCAACCGCCGCGAAACCCAAAGCCGCGATAATCATGTAAATCATCGCGTGGAGCGGCTCGTCAAACGCTTTAAGACGGTGTATGCAGAAGAAAACGCCCAAGAATTTAAATAATTCCTCAATGCCGCCCAGAATCAAAAAGGATAAAAAGCTGAAATCAACTATGCCCAAAGCGTCGGACAGGCCGTTTAAAACCAGCTGGGCGTAATAAGCGACAATCGTAACCAGGCCGCCGACTATAAAGGCTAGGGCGATATATTTTTTCGGTTCAGGATGTCTTATATCCTCGTGGGCGTAAAATATAATCCACGCCAAACTTGGCAGAAGGCCGAGAACGATGAGCACTAAAACCGTAAAAATCTCCATGCGCTATTCTCCGTTAATCATAATGGATTTTGCGCCAAATGTTGACTTATAGAGCTGTTGATAAACTTCCTCGGTCACGAAAGGCATAAAAGGATGAAGCGCCTTAAGCGATTCTAGAAAAATCTCTTTGAGTATCGCGAGCGCCGCCGCTTTATCCTCCGGCTTGCCGCTTATGAGGCGCGGCTTCGCATTCTCCACGATCTTGTCCGCGAACGTGTGCCAGATATAGTGATAGATTTTCTCGGCCGCTAGATGGAGCTTAAATGCTTCAATGTTTTTTTCTACTTCACGCTTCACCCGTTCAAAGTCCTTAATGAGCTTTTTGTCATTAGTTGTAAGTTTGAAGTTTGTAGTTTGAGGTTCCGGCGTTTGATTCATCGCTATAAACCTCGCTATATTCCAGATTTTAGTGACGAAATTTCGATAGCCACGCACTTTGTCGTCGGAGAGCGAAAGATCGCTCCCGGGGGCGTTCCCCACAATCATTGCCATGCGAAGCGCGTCTGCCCCGTATTTTTCCACAAATTCCATCGGATCAACGACATTTCCGAGTGACTTCGACATCTTCCGCCCCTGCGCGTCGCGCACAAGGCCGTGCAGATACACCGTTTTGAATGGAACATCACCAAGTAAAAACCCGCTCATCAAAATCATCCTCGCCACCCAGAAGAAAAGAATGTCGTAGCCGGTTTCCAATACTGACGTTGGGTAAAACATTTTAAAATCCTCCGCGGGTTTACCCTGAGTCGCATCGAAGGGCCAGCCAAGAGTCGAAAACGGCCAAAGCCCGGACGAAAACCAAGTGTCTAATGTATCAAGATCTTGGACAAACTCCGCATCGCAAAATTCACACTTCGGCTTCTCAAAAGCCACCAGCATCTCTTTGCATTTCGCCACATCGCCTTCATGACCTTTTAGATCGG
>CAYJCQ010000029.1:0-7477 GCA_964368725.1 uncultured Candidatus Saccharibacteria bacterium | reverse complement strand
GATCTCGCCCGATGCCGAGAGTACGGCCAAAAGTGACGCCAGCCCGGAAAGTAAAATCTTCTGCTCCGGGCAAACTAGAAAAGAGAAAATAAGTGACGAAATAAGGAACGGCGACCGCCGCCAAACAGCCCCATAAAATCAAAAATTTTTTAACGAGGGTCCGATCGGCGCGGTAGAAGACAAGAACGAGGACGGAAAATGCGCCCAAAGCAGTTACCCAGTAAACCCAGTGGTGAAAATAGGTATAAAAGAGCAAACCGGCAATAATGCCGGCGCATACCGCGCGCCGCGCCGACGGCTTTTGCCAAAACATAAAAAGCGCTGCGAAAGCGGCCAAATACACCGGATAAGTTAGGAGCGGCTCGTCAATTCTCGCCAAATACAGCTGATCAAACTGGGTTCTTACGAAGGGAATGAAATTATTGATGAAAAACGCCTGAAACTCCGCTAGCCCCTGCCATTTATAGAAAGGAAGCTTCAAAGGAATTGGTGTGAGTGTTCCGGCTAAACCGAAAAAAATTGCCCAGAGTTTTGAACGCCACATCACCAGGCCTAAAAAGGCAAAGAGTAAAAAAATCACCGCTGAGAAAAAAAATTGAGCGCCGAGGTAGGCCCCATTAAGGCTGCCCTTAAATAAATAGAGAAAGCCGGCGAAAAAAAGAGGTGGCAGCGGGTTCTGCACGGTCGGCGCCGAGGACTCCGGGCCGTAGAGTTCGGCTGGCGGAAAATGGCCGTCATAAATCTCACGCGCCCGCGGCAAATATGCCTGCAGGGAGTCGCGGTAAGTTTTGTATTGCGCGAGCACGAACTCATGTCTTTCTCCGAGGAAATGCTCTCGAACCGTAAGCGGAGGTCCTGTGTGGAGAAAACCGACTAAAACCGCGGCCAGTAGAAAGATACTCATCCGCTTTATCTTATCACGAAGCAGATTTGAAATGCCTAGCCACAAGCTCGGCTATAAAATCTTCGGTGGCGTGCATTGCTTCGTAAGCGGCGCCGCCTATATGCGGCGCAATGATCAGATTTTCGTGGCTTTTGGCATACTCCCATAAACGGTTGTTTTTTAACTCCTGTTCAAACTTTAGACCTCCTTCTTCTCCCCACATAACATCAACTGCCGCTCCAGCGATCCAATGCTCTTCCAAGGCTTTTTCCAAAGCTCCTTGCGCAACAACCTCAGCTCTTGCGGTATTTATGAAATAAGCGGTAGGTTTCATCAGACGCAGTTGTTCTTCTTTAACTAAATTCTTCGTCGCGTCAGTTAAAAGCACATGCAGAGATAAAACGTCTGATTCCCGGAACAAACTCTCCATCGAAACCTTTGCTACGCCGAGCTTAGCCATATCCGGTTCGGAAATATTAGGATCAGAAGCAACGACCTTCATGCCCATAGCAAGCGCGTAACGCGCCACAATCTTGCCCAAACGCCCCAATCCCAAAATTCCAAGAATCTTTCCGGCAAGCTGATGCCCCCTGAAACGGTCGCGATCAACCCAGCCGCCAGCCCTCACATAATCAAAAGCCCACGGCAGCTTCCTTATAAGAGCAATCATAAGGCCCAAAGTTTCTTCGGCGGTGGCGGTAATCTTATCCAAAAATGCCGTGTGCCCCCGAAGTGAAATTGTTTTAATATCTCGTTTTTCTGCTTCAACTATATCAATATGGTTTAAACCGGTGGTTGGAGTGGCAATAACTTTAAGATTCGGCATTCTATCAAACCATGATTTATCAATAGTGTATTTCAAGCGCACCACTAAAATGTCTGCCAGGAATTTCGGCCCGTTTTTTTTTGAGGCCTCTTCTTCGGTTAATTCATAAACTTCGCCGAGCGAGCGGTAAATTTCTTTGGCGCGTTCTGAATAATCTTTGGACTCCGCAATTAAAATTATCATCTGCGTAGATTCTAAATCTTAGATTCTAGATTCTTTAAAGCTGCCTCCGCCTCCTGCCAATCCCCCGGAACGTTTATGTCAATAACGTATTTCTTGTCAATTACATAGCCGGCGGTTTTTTCTCCATAAAAATTTGGGTTTGACGGATCAAACAGCAATTCTGTCCTAAAAAGATACATCATGCCGGTGCTCCAATAGTTTTTCGGCAAATCCTGCCTGCGGGCAATGCGTTTGTATACCGGCTCGCCGCTTAAAAGCTTTAAAAATCCATACTCATCGACAATCATGGTTTTTTTATAATTAAAGTTCTCAGGCACCTCGGAAACAGAAAGAACGGAATCAACATCCATCCCTTGGATAATTTCGGCCGCCTCTTTAATATGAAACGGCTGCCGGAGGGGCGAGGTCGGCTGAAGAATCATGACGTAATCGGGCCAATATCCTTCGCGGTCTTTTAGCCAGCTTACGGCATGTTGCATTACCGGTAAGTGAGGAGTTTTGTCTTCAGCCAACTCCTTTGGCCGGATAAACGGCGCTTCACAGCCGTATTCTTTTGAAACTCTTATTATTTCATCATCGTCAGATGAAACAACAAGACGGTCAAAGACGCCCGATTGCTTCGCGGCCTCAACCGTATAAGCGATAAGGGGTTTCCCTAAAAGCGGTTTTACGTTTTTACCGGGAATGCCCTTGGACCCTCCCCGGGCGGTAATGACTCCTAAAATTTTAGGAGTCATAGAATGTCTTTTGAGAATAAAGTCTGGTCTTGCTTAATACTTCAACAATTTTTTTGCTGGTATTGGGCTTAAAGTAAATATCGGAACTCGGATAAGGGCCGTGGGCTAATTGTTTTTGAACGGCTTTCCTTATTGCAGCCGGTTCATAGCCAACGTCAACGACATTCGGGCCCCGCAAACGATGCTGTTGGCGGCTGCCCAGATTCACCACCGGCACACCCAAATAAGAACATTCTTTGATGCCGGTTGAAGAATTACCCACAAGCACGCGGGCCCGCCTCAAGAGCGCGATAAAATCTTCAGGCAGTATGTCGGTCACGAAATGAATCTTGTTGCTTTTGAGTTGGCCGTGTTCGCGATAAACCCGAATCGCTTTGGCAATCTCGTTTGTGCCGGCATCACTATTAGGCCAGAACCAAACTGTCGGCATGTTAATCTCATCAACCGTTTTAAGCGTGAGTTCAGTATAGCGGCGGTTATCTTTTTCCGTGGTCACCGGATGGAGCATAACCATTAAAAATGGTTTATCTACATCTATGCGTATACCTAAACCGGCGGCGTTTATCGCTCGACCATCGAGGCCTTTGGAGACTAACGACGCGAATTCAACGTCTGGCGAGCCGACATTAAAGACCAGGCGCGGATTTTCTCCCATTTGGATCACGCGGCGACGGGCGTCTGCGTTGGTCACAAAATGAATATGAGCAAGCTTGGTGATGGCGTGACGCACAGACTCATCAATCGTGCCAGTCACATCGCCGCCTTCAATATGGGCTATGGTCTTGTTTAAAAAGGCCGCTACCATGGCAATGGCTAATTGTTCAAAGCGATCGCCGCGGATCAAAACCAAATCTGGATTAAGTTTATAAAGACTGTTCGCAAACTCAAGAGCGGTCAGTCCCGCGGTCTTGGCCATTGTCACGTGATTGCCGCCGTCAATCACATTATAAAGCGTATCGTGGATCGTAAGCCCAGAATCGCGCATGGCCGGCAAAAAACGCTCGCCATATTTTTCCAAAATCACCGAGCCGCCGGCTATCAACTGCAAATCAATTTTAGGATTCCTGTTAAGCAGGTTGAGCAGGTGTTTCTGGCGCGCGTAATGGATGCGGCTCGTAATCGGAAAGCATATTTTGCGTTTGGTGACGCCCATTTGAATTATAACCTTTGAGTTGCCTCTCTGGTATCGTTCGTTTTGTTATCTATTATCTATACAAATTGATCCGATAAAAATTAGTTGCCCGCCTTTTAAATCCTAGGGCCTCGTAAAGTTTCATAGCATCTACGCGCTTGGGATTGGTACGCAAGCTGATATGACGGGCTCTTTTCTCCCGCGCGAGCGCCACACCGCCCTCCATCAAAATCCGACCAATCCCCCATTTCCTATACAACTCGTCAACAATCAAGTCTTCGGCTATGCAAATCAGCCCGGAGGGGATACGCACGAAATAAACAGTTAGCGCGCCGATGATTTTTTCTCTCCCTTTGATGTCGGCAACGGCGGTAAAGAAATAAACGCCTTTTTGTGAAAGAAAGAATTTAAGGATTGCCGCCGTCATGGGCCTCGGTCTCACCGCGCTCAAACTCATCTGTCCCATGAGCAGGTTAATAGACCTAAGCAGGCCGACGCTGAATTTTTTGACAATCTTAATTTTAACCATGAATATCAGCTGATAAATCAGCGGTGTCGTATCGGGGCACGACAAAAGGATCGTCGTGGGCGCGCACCCCCCTACGCTCAATAGTCAAGGCATACCTAAAACCGGCGTCTTTCACAACCTTGCGAGCCGCGTTGCCGTAACGGCCGTGCGGATAGGAAAAAACCTCCGGTGGCGCGCCTAAAAGTTCGGTCAGAATACGGAGCGAAAGCTCTATGTCTTTGCCCAAAAACGCTTCATCCTCTATTGACATGGCGTAATGGCCATGCGAATGGCCGCCGATAGTCATGCCTGACTTCTGCAGTTCTTTAACTTCTTCGCGGCTCATGAATAACTTCTGACTAATCTTGTGCTCGCTTAAACCATTAACCTTGAAACAATGCCGCAAAAAGCGCCCCTTAATGTCCTCCGGGAGAGCTATCAAAGTCTCCTTGAAGTTAGCCCAAGGAACGTCTTCGTGCATCCGTTTATCGGTTAATCGCCTATCTTTCGGTATAAAATACTGCGACTTCAAATCGGGATAGATTTCCGCAATAAACCTGTGGAAAAAATCTATCATTTCTTCTATAGAAAAGCGCGACAGAAGAACGTGTACCTTGTGTGCCGCCGGCAAGCGTCCCTCAAAAGCGGATGTTATCGGAAAGAATGACGCGCCGAGAGAATATTTATTCAAAATCGGCAAAGCGTTTTGATGTTGATCCTTCAAGCCGTCATCAAAAGTGATAGCGCACAATCTTTCGTTTTTGCCGTCTCTCGCGGACTCAAACACCTCCGGTACAGAAACAATGCGGTAATGCTCCTTAAGAAACCGGACTTGCTTTTCAAAGACGGCCGGGGCGCACGGGTAAATGCCCGGCTTCGGTTCCTCGACATAATGGTAATTAACGATGATGTGATTGTCGTCTAAAGCAAACATCGCTCTAAAAAATCTACGCTGCGCTTGTATGATAAGCCGTCCGTATATCCGACGTATGCAGACACAATTTTTTTCCTTCCCTCGCGATCCAGCGCGGGATCTCCAAGGTACATATTAATAAACCGAGTCAAATCCTCATCGGTTTTTGCGACTCGGACGGCGCCGCTTTCAACTATCGGCCGGTAGTGATCGAAATCATAGGCGAGCGCGAAACGTTCAATATATCCTATATTAATCACCGGCTTGTTGAAAATACAAGCTTCGATGGAAATAGTGGAGGCATAGTTTACGTTTATATCCGTGTATTTAAGTGAGTGTTTAAGATTCAGGAGGTCTTCATAATTCATCTCCACCCTGCCCTCGGCTCCGCCCTCGCCGGCCTTCTCTACGTGGAGATCGGGTACTCCGAGGAATTCCTCATAATTTTGGGGCAGATCCAAAGGATGAATTCTTATAAAAATATTCGCGTAAGGAATCGATCCCTCCTCGCGCATCCTGATCATGTCGCGTATGTATTTTTTCTGAAAAGGGTACGCTTTGGTTACGGTCGTATGGAATATGGTCGGATGCTTAGGGTTCAAATTTTTTGATTTTAAAAATTTTTCCCGCCCCGGGTCTAGCGCCTCGCCGTCAAAATAGGGATCAAAGCGCGGCGTGCCGGAAACAAAAATACGACTCCCTGGATAATGATGTATTGATTGCGCCTCCTGCTTCATAACGGCGTTCCAGGCGATTAAATAATCCGTCTTGCGGATGTGCTTGGAATTCATGGTCAAGTTGTCCCAGGTAAAATTTATGGCGACGGTCGGAATGCCGGCCCGCTTGGCAAACAATATGCACTCCGCCTCGAGCGGATCAAATCCTGGGGTAGTAGTTACGAGCAGGGCCGGATCATATTCCCGCATAAGCGCATCAAACGTTGGCGATTTGGGCAGTAGCTTACTCTCCAGATTCGTAAAAAAATCCGCCGTTAAAAACCTGGCGAATGGCAATCCGAAAAATCTCAAGAGCCGACGCGTGCGGCTGTTTTTGTAATTCGGGCGGAGATACCAGTATCGGATGGACGGCAAATAATCAAATTCATTCACCCACGATATGCGAAGCGTCTTCATCACTCCCCACAACCGGGGATTTTCAAGCGCCCATTTCTTGTAGACGATGTTCGGAAGCGTAGTGTACCGCCCGGCAACAGCAGTCTGGTCGTCTATAAAAGGCGTGAGCACGACGACGCGATATTTGGAAGCAATGTATTCTATATACTTAGTCCGTAGAAGATCGGAAATGAAAACATAATTAGGAATGCACAAAAGAATTGTTCTCATGGCTATTGTTTTTCCAGAACAAAAAAATAATGATACTGGTTAAGTGGTGGCCGTAATTCTCTTAAAATTCGGAAGTGGTTTATGAGAATCTTACGAACTTTTCTTAAGGAATACTGCCATCTATCAAGTTCCCAATAATGCTGCTTCGAAATTTTGATGCCACCGAACTTCAGGGGGATTCTTAAAAAAAAATCGAAGAAATCTTTCTCGCAAAGAGTTCGGATGAAAGGGAATTTGAAAACCCACTCAAATCCGGTTGAGCGATAAGGTAGGGAGATTAATATATTTTTTTTGCTTACTCTTTTTAATTCTTCCAGGGCTTTCTCAAAATCTTGAAACGGCAGATGTTCTAAGACTTCATACGCCAACACCGCGTCAAATGAGTTCTCGCTAAATGACAATTTACGAATATCCTCGACATAATCCGGCTTCAAATTTTCATCAAAATCACAGGTGGTGACTTGGTAGCCCAATTTTTTCAAGTATTCCGAAACTATGCCGTTTCCTTTCCCAACTTCCAAAATCGTTTTCGGCTCAACATCTCTAGCTAAATCAATTTGGTAAAAGTAAGAAATGAAGCGGTCAAGATTGTCGTATTTCTTTCTGAAATAGTGTTCTTTTTTTACTTGAAGCCTCATTGGACGAGTTTCAAAACTTCTCCGGCGACCTCCTCCGCGGTTTGTATCGGTATCATTTCTAAAATTTTTTCTGGGAAAACCTTGGTCAGGTCAGTCTTCACGAATTCTGGAGAAACCCATTTAGTTTCAATGTTATAACGCTTTAATTCCTCGGCCATACATTTAGAAAGTCCGAACATCGCATATTTGCTGGTTATATAGTCCGCGTACATCTTGGGCGGAACGCCATGAACCACGGAAGAAATAATATTGACAAACATTCCGCCGCCCTGTTTTTTCATATATGATACCGCATATCCCTCAATTTCTACCGT
>CAYJCQ010000028.1:0-7822 GCA_964368725.1 uncultured Candidatus Saccharibacteria bacterium | reverse complement strand
TCAAATCCTTTCCACGGCACCAACCGACCGGCGGAAATAATCGTTTTGGTTTTCGGTTCCTGGTTTTCCGCTGTCAGCTTGCCCAATTGTATGCCGTTGTAGATGGCTTCAATATTTTCCGGGCGGCTCATCCAACCGCCCACCAATTTTTTAAAATATCCGCTCGGGACGATTACCGCATGCGCGCGGCGGACTACAAATTTTTGAATACTCCGCAGAATTTCCGTCTTCCAGCCGTATTTTTTTATCTGAAATTCATCAATGCCATCGGATACTCCGAAACGCTGCACTGCCTGCTCCCAGGCGTAGTCGCCGGCAACCCTGATTATAAAGGGTTTGCCGGCCAAGCGCGACGCGCAGAGCGCCGGCAGTCCCACGGAAACCGGATCCTGGGCGTAAACAATCGTTGCTCGCCCGGCAAGCAAGAAACACCGCGCCAGATAAACAAGGTGGCGTATAACGCGCGGCAGGCGCCGAACGGCGCTAAAGGGAAGCACCGAAACAGCGATGCCGCGGCGCAAAAGCTCTGCCTCAAGCAAGGCCGTATAGGTGGCCGGCCCGCCGATATCGGGTGGATAAATGCCGGTGGCAATCAAAATCTTCATAATCCTAATCTACGAATTATATCCGAATGATCCGAATAGCTCATGCTTTTTTACACAAAACCCGCTTCGGACTCAAATACTTTTGTCTAAAATTTACGATGAGACCCAATTCCTTGTCAGCGGCCTCAAGATACCGTTTCATTTGATAATAATCTTCCTTAGTAATAATCCGCTTTGCCTTAACATCTAAGATAATGAGGTCTTCAACGACAAAATCTGGGATGTTCCTGTTCTTATTTTCTCCGTCAAAAGAGGGTTTCAGCGCTACTTCACGTACATACTTTATATTGTCTTCTATGAATTTTTGTTCTAGGGCATCCGCATATGATTTCTCGCTACGAAACTGACCAAACTTGTTATGTGCGCCAAAACATGCGCCGTAAATCTTATAAGATAATTCCGGATTTAAAATCTTATTTAAATTTCTAATCGCCATATTATTAATTCCTTCTATAATGAGTGAGTAGTAACATTAACAAATAAACTATGCGGCATTCGGATTATATCCCCATACTGGTGAGTAACTGAAATATATTGCTCATCTTTTTAGCGACAATATCCCAAGAGTACTTTTCAATCACTAACATCCTACCATTTGATCCCAAACGGCTCCTTAAATTATCTTCGTTCAGTAATAACAGTAACTTCTCGGCTAGATCATGCGAATCATTGATATTAATAAATAAACCATTCGCGGCATTCGGATTTTCATTCGCATCATTCGGATTATATGGCTTCAGAAAATCGGGTATGCCGCCTACTGCCGTCCCTATAATCGGTAGACCGGCGGCCATGGCCTCTAAAAACGAACTGCCAAGCCCTTCTGAACGCGAAGGTCTCACAAAAATATCGGCTCGCGCCAGATAACTAGGTATTTCTTCCGCCGACACCTGTCCCGTAAATTCAACAACATCGGTTACGTTTAATTCTTTTGCCAAGCGCTTTAATTCCTGCTCCAGCGGACCCCCGCCTACAATTAAAATCCTAAATTCTAAACTTGAAATTCTAAACTTTTTTAATTCGTCCGCGGCTCTGATAAGAACATTTATTCCGTTTTTATAAACCAACCTTGAAGTGGTAACAACAACCTTTTTTTGTCCCTTCAATTCCCTAATTTCTAATTCCTGATTCCTGATTCCTTGAACATTAACACCGTTCGGCACCACCTCTATGGGGCACCCTGCCCCGTGCCTCCTGGCAAAATCAGCCAGATAAGAACTGATTGCCTGAATGTAATCGGCTTTTTTGAAAATCATCTTCCATAAGGGATATAAAATTCCTACGCGGCGCAAAATATGCGCTTCCGAGTCGCCTTCCTGAAGCGTCAATAGAAACGGGATTTGGGGATGCCTTAATTTAAAAAGAAGCGCGGAGGCGCCCCCGTAAGCAGCCATAATCGCCCAAATGCGGGTAAACGGTTCTTTTCTATGCCTCGCTTCCGCGGCGCGCCAAGCCCTGAAAATGTAAAAAAATTTTCCGAGCTGATCCCCGTAGAGATTCTTTGAACCGTTCCCGATGCGGATCGTTTCAATATTCCCCAGTTTTTCCGCCGCGGGCGCGTAGTCCCCGAAACGCCGGGTAAAAACAGCAAACTCGTAAGGAAGCCGGCGCATGATCTCTTTGGCCGCGATTTCAGCTCCTCCTTCAAAAGGATGATGGGCAAGTGAAAAAACTGCTACGCGCATGGTTAGTTATATATATAATATATGGAGAATAAGAAAAAAATCCTTTTTGCCGTCACTCATGGCGGCTGGGGCGGGGCTCAACGCTATGTTTTTGATCTCGCGACCAATATTGACCCGGTCCGATTTGATATTGAAGTCGCGGCGGGCGGCGCAAACTCCGGAGAACTTTTAACGCGTCTAACCGGCGCTGGGATTAAAACTCATTTTCTCCGACACCTTAAACGCGGATTAAGCCCGATTACAAACGGGCTCTTACTGTTTGAACTCATAGGGCTCATTAAAAAGTCATCGCCGGACATAATCCACTTAAACAGCACCAACGCCGGCATCATTGGTTCCCTAGCCGCCGGAATTCATAAACTGTCATCGGTCATAAGTCATCGGTCATCAGTCAAGGTAATTTTCACCGCTCACGGCTTCCGCTTCAATGAGCCGGGCCTCGTCAAACGCGCCGCTTTCATAGCATTGGAAAAATTCGCGAGCCGGTTCAGAAACCGCATAATCTGCGTTTCTGAAGCAGACCGCGCCTCTGCGCTCCGTTATCGCATAGCGCCGCCGTCCAAGCTTACCACTATCTGGAACGCGGTTGCCAATTTTAAACCGCTTCCCCGCGCGGAAGCCAGGAAGAAACTTTTCCCGAAAGCGGAACCGGACGAACTTATTATAGGCGCGATTGCCCAACATTATCCGGCAAAAGGCCTGCGTTATCTTGTAGATGCAGCGAATCTGATTAGCAAGGGCGGCTTCCCGGCAAAATTCAGCTTCGCTATTGTTGGCAACGGGCCGGAATATAAGAATTTAGAATCTAGAATTAAGAATTATGGACTGCGGACACGATTTTCCTTATTGCCTTATCAAGAAAACGGCAGTAGGTATCTAACCGCTTTTGATATTATAGTTTCGCCATCGGTTAAAGAAGGTTTGCCGTATGCGCTGATTGAGGCATCGCTCGCGAGCCGGGCGATAATCGCGACTCGCGTCGGCGGCGTGCCGGAAATAATACGCCACAACGAAACTGGCATTCTTATCCCGCCCGGAGACCCGCTGGCGCTCGCGCAAGCAATACAGGCGCTCGCCGGATCAAAAGAAACGCGCGCCGCCTTAGGAGAGGAAGCGCGCAGATTTACCGAACAAAGATTCCACTTTGATGAAATGTTAAAACAAACCCAAAAAATATACTTTATGGCTTAGTTCCCAGCCGCTCAAGTTCTATGAGCACCGCCGGATCGTTCGGCATAAACTCAAGCAGTTTGGTGTAGTACTCAATTGCTTTATCCTTGAAACCGAAATCGCGGTAGAAGTTAGCGATTGCGTAATAAGCGCCGTTAGCGTTAATGTTATCGTTCGCGACCGCGGTAAGATAATTTTCCTCTGCTTTTTCCAGATCCTTCAGATAATAACCGTAGAGATCGGCTAGGTTGAGGTATGAAAGCGGGTGCGTGGGCGAGATAAGCTTGGCGTACTCCCAGGCGTCTATTGACCCTTTATAATTTTTGAACAGTTTTTTTGAAGTGCCGACGCCGATCCAGCCGTTATAGTCAATCGGGTTTTCCCCAAGCGACTCCGACATCTGGGCGAGATATTTTTTTTCGCGCTCAACTATCTGTTTGGGCAGGGTATTGATAAACGGATCTTTGCCTATATTCGCAATCGGGTCGCCTTTATAGGAAGGCGACTGTACGGCTTGCGGCGCGCGGCTTGGAGACGGAGTCGCTGTCGGCGGAAAAACAACAAGAGGCGTCGGCGAAACCGCTGTGTCGCCTGGGTTTTGATCGGTAACCGAATCGGAATTCAATTTCGTAATAATAACCCCAGCGCCAATTACGGCAACGGATATAGCGGCTAATAGTAATCCTTTCTTTATGTTCATACCGAAAAAGTGTACCAAAAGTTATTTCCAAAAACAACTGCCCCTCCGATGTCCATCGGAGGGGCAGTGTTTTTTCTAGCTTCGTCTCAAGCTATCACGCCCAAAGGCGGGATAGACCGAAACTAGAGAGTAAGATTCTCGGCAGTTCCGCTGTTTGACAAGCCCGGAATCAAGAAACCGTTCATCCAGTTGTAGGAATTCACGCTCTGCGAGGTGTTGGTGGCGTTGTCGGTCCAGATAAAGTCATCATTCACATTACCGTCATCGGCGCTTATGGAGCCGGTCGCGTGAATCATGTCGGGCCGCGTCGTAAAGTAGGCCTCACCGGTGGTGTCGCCGCCAACCGCGTAGTCGCAATTACCGACTAGAAGTTTAGCGTTATCAGCGTTACACACAACACCAGTCCACGCAGCATCTCCAAGCAACTTTGTCGCGATTGTCGGAGTGCTTGAAGCGCCGGTTATATTGCCTTTGAGCGCGAACCACCTGCTTGTTCCCGGAGAAACGACTATGGTTTCCGCGGTCGCGCCGCTTGAAGCGGTCGGATTGAACAGGAAGCCGGCGTCAGTATCCGGGTCGCCGCTTGTTACGGCATCGTCAAAATCAACAGTCGCAGCCGCGCCGTCAGCCATAAGCAGGCCGTATTGGTTCAGCTGACCGGTTGAATTGCCGCACGATCCCTGGCTGAAGCCGGAGTCAGAATAGCAGAACACGCGCAGGTTGGTAATTCCGAAGTCGCCGCTGAATGCCGGATCAACAGAACCAGAGCCAGGCAACTCTACCACGCTAGAAGTGTTGGTTGAGATGTTAAACGTGAATTTGTAGAGACCGACCCCGTTCGTGCCAGCGGGCGCGTCAATTCTGAACTGATAGAGCACTTGATCGCTCGTATTGGTGAATTTGCCGGAAGTCGCGATCTTCGTAATGGTCGGAATCGCGCCGACAATCCTCGCGCCGTTTGAAGCGCTGTCAGCGGCAGAGCCGTTATAGATCTTGGTGCCTGAAGATACGCCGGTCGCATCAAAGCCCTGTGCGCCTTCATTGGCATCATCATCAGCCAAGTCGCCCCAACCGGCGTCAAAGTCAACGTTAATCAAGTGTCCCGGAATCGCCTTGGTAAGCTGAACGTCAACTGCTGAAACGTCTCCTTTCACGGTCAAAAGCTTCTGGCTGTTTGCCGTAACCACGAAGCCGGACAAACTGGTAGTCGCGTAGTCGCTCGTGAATGAAACTGATCCGACTTGTGTTGAACCGTCCCAAAGAGTGACAAGCGAAAGGTCTGAAGGGGAATTGGACGCGTTGGCGTTATGAGCCGCGCCTGCCGCAGATGATGTCGCGAGCTGAAGACCGATCTGGCTTACCGTAACATCCTCATAAAGCGAGTTGAATCGGAGTACAGAGAGCGTATTCCCCGTCTTGCCAGCTTGAACCAGGGCAAGCGACGGGCTTGAAGAGTCAAGCGTGACCGCGAGAGTGCCGCCGCTTCGGACAACCACAGTCAAACCGTTGTCAGCAGTAACGGTCTCGGCGATGCTCGTGCCTGAAGTAACGCCGCTTACCACAACCTGGTCAGCCGCGGTCGTAAGATTGCTAAGCCCGAATCCGAGCCGTGTAGCCGTGCCTCCGGCAACTAGGTTGCATTTCAACTCTAGTGTTTTTGTCGTGGTCTTAGGAATTACAAGACCAACATCAAAGGTAAAGAGATAATCCGCGCCTTGGGTCTGGGCATTTGTCGGGTTAACCGCGTTTGTGCCGGTGTTTAAGGCGGTTGAGCCGTCATATATCTGGCAGTTCGTAAGATCGTCGTTGGCGTTACCCGGCTGGGCAGTGGTGAGATCTATTTTCATGGAATTCACCCTCAAGTCCTCGCCGGAGTTGGAAGCGCTCAAAACAATCTTAGAGAATGTTACCGCGTTCGTGCCAGCAACAACATTGCCGTCTGGCGTGGAAGAAGCCGTGTCCGGATGCATAGAAACAGCCAAAGCACCTGTCTTAACCGTCATTGTGCTAAGGGTTACCGTGCCGCCAGAAGGCGTAATGGTCGTTCCTGAAGTAACGCCTTTAACCGTTGTCCAGTCGGACGCGGGCGTGGTTGAAGCCGCGACCTGGTCGCTCTGGGAGAAATCGGTTGAAAGCTTGGCTTTTAAGAGGTACTTAGTTACGCCGATCGGGAATGTAACGGTGTCGGTAAAGCGGACCGCGTTATTGCCGCCCGCTACTCCGTCAACCGGACCAGCCACTACGTTGCCGCTCGTTGAATCAACGAGCGTAACGCTCGTGAAGTCGTTGGTGTCAACAGCTCCGCCAGTGCCTGCCGCCTCTGTCCAAGAGGCGTCAAAGTTGATTGCCGCTACCGAAACCTGTTCGCCTTTCACGTCAACCGTGAATCCGCCTAATACCTGATCACCAAGGTTAGTAGTGACAGTGGTGGCTCCTACAGAAGCATCTTTGGCAACAGACAAACTGCCGGAACCAATGGTTGACTCAAAAGCGTCATAGTTCGGGTTGGCGGCCTGCAAAGAACCGTCGTCGTCAGTAGCCGAACCGCCGCCGTCGGTCGCCGTCGGCAGAATGTCGTAGCCGTAAATCGCGCCGGTCGCTTTAAGGTCGGCATAGCGGTATAGATCAAAGTCAACGCCGCGGTTAGAACCGCTTACAACGTCGCCTTTAACATACAACTCAACATTGTTGCCTTTGCCGATAGTGGTACCGGTTCCAAAGATGGCAGTGTAATACTTGCCGTCAGTGGAAACTGTAGCCGGATAGTCGGTGCCGGCGACATTAACCACAATATTGGCAAGATCGGCTGAAGCTGCCGAGCTTGACTGATTGAATTTGATTGACTTTACAATCACGTCCTCATTAGAGCCGGCTGTAAGCTTCAAACCGGCGAAAGTGTAGCCGACGGTGCCGATTTCTTTGGTAACTCCGGCTCCCGGATCAAGCGCGCCTCTTGTTAAGGTGAGCGATCCTATTGAGAGCGTTGAGTTTACCGTATGCGCGGTGCCGGTCATCGGGAAAGTTCCGTTAACTGTGGCCGAACCGGCGTTCACCGCCACCAAGCTCAAGCTCGCAATCTGACCGTTGTAGTCGTTCTGGTCAGCATCCGAGTCGCCAGCCAATGTCATTGTCCTTGTTTGTCCGGCTTTTACGACGAAGTCATCGGTGAGTTTCAACTGATGGTTAGAGCCGAATGTCTTCGCGTCTCCAACTCTCTGCATCTGATCGTCCAAGAGTACGACGCCGTTAAATACCGCGTCGTTCGCCTGTCCGGTGCGCTCGACAGTTAAATCGCTAACCGTAATATCCCCGTCAGAGGATGCGGTGAAGTTTAATGCCGTAAAAGAGCGCGAAGCAAAGCTCTCGCCGAAAAGTCCGGGTGTGGGCTGGCTTGCGGCCAAAGTGACCGTAAGTCCGGTGCCCACTCCTACTGTCGGAGTCGGGGTCGGAGAAGTCGTTGTAGTCGGCCCTCCGCCGGTTGTAACCGCAAGCGAAGAATACTTGGCCTGTGAAATTGGCCCGAAGTATCCGACTGCCGGAGAAACGCCGTTCCCGGCCTGCCATGAGGCAACCGCCGCTTTTGTCTTTGAACCGTAATAATTAGTTTCACTGCCCGAGGAGCCGGCGCCCGACGTGGAAACAGTCTATCCAGCGCCGTTTAA
>CAYJCQ010000027.1:0-7839 GCA_964368725.1 uncultured Candidatus Saccharibacteria bacterium | reverse complement strand
ATACCGTGGGCGCGCGAGATTTGGTTAGGGGGAATTATTCCCGAAAAGGCCTTGGCATAGGGCGGCTCAATGCGTATTGGAGGATGTTTCTGTTCGGTGAAAAAACCGGCGTTGATTTGCCCTTTGAAGAATACGGTTTTCTTCCGGATCCGGAAGAAAAAGAGGCAAGGACAGGCGATAAATGGCGGCTCGGAGACACCTATAATACTTCCATAGGCCAGGGCGACCTTTTAACTACGCCGATCAATCTCTTGAATTTTATAGCTTCGGTAGGCAACGGAGGCAAAATATACCGTCCGTTTATAAAAAAAGGCGAAGCGCCGGAGATCCTTTTTGATTATTCGGAATGGCAGGAAGAGCTCTCAAGCGTCCGCGCCGGTCTCCGGGACGCGGTTTCAAAGGCATACGGCTCTTCGCGTATGCTTGCGGATCTTCCGATGCCGGTTGCGGGTAAAACCGGCACGCCGCAGGTCGCCAATAAGGAAAGGACGAACGCTTTCTTCGCCGGCTACGCTCCGGCTGATGATCCGGAAATCGCGATCCTGGTTTTGATAGAAAACGCCAAAGAAGGAAGTTTAAACGCTCTTCCGGTCGCGAAAGACGTGTTCAGATGGTATTATGATAACAGGTTACGAAATCAATCTATCAGCGAATAACAAATCCTATTTCGAATTTACGAATATATGATCAGCAGATTCCTGTTTGCCGGCAGGCGCAATTTATTCAATATTCGCTGATGATGTCATGAATTTATCGGAGCTTCGTCAAGATCCCATTTCCGGCGACTGGATCGCCATCGCGCCGGGGCGCGGCAAGCGCCCGCATTCTTTCGCGAACTCCGTCCGGCGGAAGCGCGCGCAGAAAAAGGGATGTCCTTTTGAGAATCCGCGCACTCTAGATCACAGAAAACCGTTTCTTCAGATAAACGACAAAAACGGCTGGTTCCTGCAAATCGTGGAGAATAAATTCCCTGCATTTGTCCATCGCGACTTATGCGCGACCATAGGAAAGCGCGGCCCCTATGCGGTCACACCCGGCATAGGCCATCATGAAGTTTTGATCACGCGCGATCACGACGCCGATCTGTCCGATTTGTCCGTGGAGCAGGCAACGGAGGTTTTCCAGGCGTTACAGGATCGCTATCTTATGCTTATAGAGGATAAGTGTCTTGAATATGTTTCTATCTTCCATAATTGGGGGTCGTCCGCCGGAGCTTCCGTCTATCATCCGCACTATCAACTCATTGCCATTCCGGTTGTGCCGCCGGATTTCATGCATTCACTGCGCGGCGCGGCTGATTATTACCGCAGGCATAAAGAATGCGTTCATTGTTTGATGCTCGCCTGGGAACTTAAAGACAGGAAACGCGTCATTTTTGAAAATCGCCACGCGATCGCCTTTGCTCCTTTTGTTTCGCGCTCGGCTTTTGAAATAAGGGTTTTTCCGAAGCGGCATCTTCCCTTTTTTGAAAATACTGGCGAAGTTGAGCTTGCCGGAGTAGTGGAGGCGTTGCGCAACGCCGTTTTGGCGATAAAGCGCCGGCTAAAAGACCCGGACTATAATTTTTTCATACATACCGCTCCGATGAGAAGAAAAGACCGTTACGGGAGTTATCATTGGCATATCGAGGTTCTGCCAAAAGTTACGGTAGATGCCGGTTTTGAGCTTGGCACCGGCATTGAAATAAATCCCGTTGATCCGGACGAGGCAGCGAGAATCCTTCGCGGCAGGTAATCAAATGAATCAGGAATTGTTAACTATCCTTATAGCCATGGCGCCGACGCTTGAGGCCCACGGCGCGATCGCTACCGCGGTCGGGCTCTTTAAATTCTCCGTTCTGAAGGCGTTCCTTTTGGCAAGCGCGGGCACTATACTGATTTCTCCTTTGCTTTTGATCTTTTGGCACGCGGCCGCGGAATTCCTGATGCGCAAGATTTATTTCGTCAACCGGTTTTTAAACTGGCTTTTCGCCTATACTCGGCGCAGGCACGCCGACCGTTTTGAAAATATTGATCCATCAGAGAGGCGCGCCCATCTCATGAAGGCATTTGCGCTCTACGTTTTTGTCGCTATTCCCGGGCCCTTGACCGGCGTCTGGGCCGGGAGCGTGGCGGCCTATGTTTTTGGAATACCGTTTTGGCATTCTTTCTTTGCTTTGGTCATGGGCGCGGTGAGCGTGGCCCTGATTGACGCGTTCGCGATAGGCGGGTTCTTCTCTTTGATACGTTGAGTTATAATTATGCATATATAGATGTTGAAGCGTTTTGTGACACCAATAACGACTTTTGTCTACGGAGCTTACACACTGGGCTTTCTTGTGATGAATTACTGGGCAGAGAGTGTCCATAAAGCCATAGAAAATTTATCCTCCTTATTGTCGGCTAGGCCCGTCTGTTTATGGATAAGTTGATCGTCGCGAATTGGAAATCTAATCCGGCTACGATTAAAGAAGCGGGGGCGTTAGCCGCCGCCGTTGATGCTTCCGGCCTGGTTATTGCTCCGCCGGCGCCTTTTATTGAGGCGGTGGGCAAGTCAGTCAAAAACGCCGAACTTGGCGCCCAGGATTTATTTTGGGAAGACGGCGGGCCGTATACCGGGCAGGTCTCCGGGTCACAGCTTGGAAGTTTAGACGTTAAATATGTTATAGTCGGCCATTCGGAGCGGCGCCGGCTAGGCGACACCGATACGGTAGTCGCGAAGAAAGTTTCAGCCGCCCTGCGTAACGGAATTATTCCGATTATCTGCATAGGCGAGACGCGCGAGGAGCGAACCGCAGGAAAATCAAAAGAAGCTGTTGAGCGTCAATTGAAATTCGTTCTTCCCATCATTCATGATTCAAAATTCATGATTCAAGGGATAGTTTTTGCCTACGAACCCGTATGGGCGATTTCCACCGAGCCAGGCGCGGAACCCGACACCCCCCAAAACGCGCTCCAAATGATTCAATTTATTAAGGCCATAATTCATGATTCAAAATTCATGATTCAATCTAAATTCATCTACGGCGGCTCAGTGAACGCGGCAAACGCGGAATCATTTTTAGGTCAAAAAGACATTGAAGGCGCCTTGGTCGGAGGCGCGTCGCTCAAAAAAGAAGAAATAAAAAAAATAATTGAAATAGCAAAAAAATATTAGATATGGAAAAACTGGCTTCAAAAAATTTATTTTGGTCGCTTGTCAATGTCGCTATCGTGGTCGCGGTTGTTTTCGGTTTGAAATATTTTTTCACCGGCGGATTTTCCGTTGATCAGCAGAGATTGATTATGGTTTCGGCCGAAGGCGAGATTAGCGTCGTGCCGGATATCGCCAGGATTTCGTTCTCGGTCCTGACCGAAGGCAAGGATCCGAAAGCAGTGCAGGAAGAAAACGTCCAGAAGATGAACCGCGGCATTGAATTCGTAAAACAGCAGGGGATTGATTCCGAGGACATCAAAACATCGGGATTCAATCTTTATCCGATTTACGATTACAACGTGATTATTTCAAACGGCGGTAAGCGTTCGCCCTTTATCCAAGGGTACAGGATGACGCAGACAGCGACCGTTAAAGTCCGCGATTTCGGGAAAATCAGCGATATTTTGGGCACTTTGCCCGGGCTTGGTATTAATCAGATTGACGGCGTAAGCTTTGACGTGGACGAACCCGATACTTACTTAAATCAGGCAAGAGAAGAGGCCTTTGATAAGGCGTACGAAAAAGCGAGCGCCATGGCTAAGATGAACGGCGTGCGTATCCGCCGCGTTGTGAGCTTCTCCGAAGGCGGCGGCGCCTATCCCAGATTCTTGGCTGTTGAAGCATTCGGTAAAGGCGGGACTGATAGCGTCCCGGCGCCCGCGCCAACGATTGAACCGGGAAGCCAGGAGGTGACGGTGAATGTCAGCGTAACTTATGAGATCAGGTAGGCGTGGATAACTTGGCTATTGACTTTTAAGGGCGTAGTGCGTTATACTGTATCTAGAGTGAGTGTGAGTATTTCCGGACGACGATATCGATCTGGGAATGCCTGCCTGCCGTAAGGCGTGGCACGATCTATTTGTGGCCAAAAGCCCCGCGCAAGCGGGGCTTTTGGTTTGCCTTGAATCCGGCAAAACTGTACTATTATTTATGTCTGGACTATCGTAGGGGCTGCTAGGACGCGCACTCATTCAACACAAATAGAATTGGAGGTCACCACTAGCAGCCCCTCCGGCAGTCCTTTTTACATTTTTATGTTTGAAAGCGGCGTAAAACTATCGCAATTTTCCAGCTATAAAATCGGCGGGCCGGCCAGGTTCTTTTACGCGCCAAAAACAGCAGCCGAACTGATTCATGGAGTTGAACGCGCCAAAAATGAAAAACTTCCGATTTTTGTCTTGGGCGGCGGCACAAACCTTCTGATCAGCGATGCCGGTTTTATGGGGTTGGTTTTAAAACCGAATCTTACACGGATGAAGACCGAGAGTCCTGCGATTGTTGCCGATGCGGGTGTTTCTATGTCCGATCTTTTGGATTTCGCGGCAGGTAAGGGTTTGTCTGGTTTGGAGTGGGCCGGTGGCCTGCCGGGCACTCTCGGGGGAGCGATCAGGGGGAACGCCGGCGCCTTCGGAGGCGAAATAAAGGATAGCGTAGCGGAAGTTGCCAGTTTGGATATTTCCGGTCGCGAGTCGAAGATTATGAAGCGTGATAACGCGGAATGCAAATTCGGCTACCGGAGCAGCATTTTTAAAAATAGAAACGGCAAGGAAATAGTGCTTTCGGCGGTTTTAAATTTACATAAAGGAGACAAAAGACAAATCCGAGATTCAATAGATGAAAAAATTAATTATCGCAAAGCAAAGCATCCGATGGAGTATCCTAACGTGGGAAGCATATTTAAGAATACGGACGCCAAGTTCGTGGATGCAAAATTACTCAAAGCATGGAAAGCGGTACTTAAAACCGATCCATTCCCCGTGATCCCGACCGCCCATATTATTTCCGAAGCCGGTTTAAAGGGGGTGAGCTTTGGCGGCGCTATGATTTCTCCAAAGCATCCGAACTTTATCGTTAACGCCCTAGGCGCGACCGCGGAGGACGTAAAAGCGCTTATTGGATTAGTAAAGAAAACCGTGAGGCAGAAATTCGGGTTACAATTAGAGGAGGAAGTGATGTATTTGTGAGTATCTATCAGCGAATAGCGAATCCATTGCGAATTTTCGAATTCGGATCGGTATTAGTAAATTCGTATAAAATTCGTTATTCGTTGATATACCAACACCGACATGAAAATCAATATTAAATCCACACATTTAGATTTAACTCCGGCGCTCAAGGAGTATATTGAAGAGAAAATCGGGTCGCTCGCGAAATTTTTAAAACGTTGGGATCCGGAAGGGGTTGTAGAGGCGTACGTCGAGGTTGCGAGAACCACTAAGCATCACCATAAAGGCAATGTTTTTCGGGCAGAGACGGATTTGCGGGTGCCCGGCAAAGTTCTCCGCGCCGAAGACGAGGATTGGGATATCCGCGCGGCGATTGACCGCGTAAAGGATAAGCTCAAGAGGGAGGCGGAAAAATACAAAGAGACTCACGAGTAGACTTTTTTCCAAAACTTGCTAGTATTGTTCTAGCATATCGCCGCGAGTGTTTCGCGGCACCCCTCTTTGCGGAGGTAGAGCAGTGGACTGGAGTTGGGAACCGGTTGTTTGGGGAATTTTGATCCTCTTTTCGCTCGTCGCGCTCGTAATGGGCATCCGCGAGATTCGCAGGCAGAGCCGCGAGAAGAAAGCACGTCTTGCAATCGTCCGCGGCAAGGCCGTCCGTGAACCCCGTCACCAATCACCGTGACGGGGTTTTAATTTTCTTGACAGGGAACAAGAATAAGTGTAATATCATAGCATCATGAAGAATTTCAACATCGTTGTTGTAATAGTTGGGTTAACGGTCGCGGCGCTTTTAGGTGGGTACTACGGAGCTCTGAACGTGGCGCCTGTGAGAGTTTCGCTTGCGGCACAGTACCAAGTCGAGCAGATTACGGAATCGTTAGCCGGTCTTTGGCAGAAAATAGGGGCAAATATTTTTCCGGCAGGATTGGATTGGAATGTTGGGATTGGGACAAAAACGCCGAGCGAGAAACTTTCGGTTGCCGGAACTATTGAGAGTTTGTCCGGCGGGTTTAAGTTTCCTGACGGGACGATTCAGCAGACAGCGCAGTTAGTCGGCCCGCAAGGACCGCCGGGACCGCAAGGGCCAGTTGGGCTTTCACTTAAGGTATTAGATGCGAATGGTGTTGAAGTCGGTTTTTTGCTCGGCGATTCGTATCAGCCACCGGGTAGCAATAATATGGAATTTTCTATTTTCGATACCAATTATCAGGCGGTTGGGCGTTTCGATTTCTACACAGGCATTTTATCTTCTGTGCATTATGTAATTGATAATGTCGGATTTGACCAGGATGGTTGCACTGGACAACTTTATATTGAAAATTTAGAAAACCCTTATTTATTTGATTATCTCCTTGCTGGAACCGATCTTGCCGGATGGTACGTCGGCAACAAATCTATTAGTGTAATAACAAACATTCAGATTAAAAGCAGACTCCAGAGTAATAATTACTGTAACGAGCAGGATTTAACATTCGCTACTGCAACCGCGGTTAACCCAGTGAATCTAAGTTATGTTCCTCCGTTTACTATCTCTGTTCAATAATCAGACCATAGAACGATAGTGAAAAGCAGGCACAAACCTGCTTTTTCATTGTTATCCATTTGGTATAAAATTAAATTAATGCTGAAGTTTTTCTCAAAACTCTTTAAATCCGATGCTGATGTGCGCCGGATCGTTGAAGAAATCAACGCGCTCGAGCCGGAGATCCAGGCATTGGCGAGTGACAAGCTGCAAGAAACAAGTGAAGCGCTAAAGTCGGAAGTCCGGGCGGTTACGGAGCCGGAGGCGCAGAAAGAAGCTTTGAATAATGCCTTGCCCCGTGCCTTTGCGCTTGTGCGTGAGGCGGCAAAGCGCACGCTCCACCAGCGGCATTTTGACGTCCAGCTTATGGGCGGAATTGTCCTCCATCAGGGCAAGATTGCCGAGATGCGCACCGGAGAAGGAAAGACATTGGCGGCAACCGCGCCCGCGTATTTAAACGCGCTTGCGGGAAGGGGCGTGCATGTGGTCACGGTAAACGAATATTTGGCAAAAAGAGACGCGGTGTGGATGGGGCAGATTTATCATTTGCTCGGGCTTAAAGTCGCCTGTCTTATCCACGAAGGGGCTCTTATGTATGATCCGCATTATTCCGGCGAGCCGCTGGCAGGAGCAAGGGTCCCGGACGAACCTCTTCGCGAAGGACAGATGATTGATAAAGAGCGCGATACAACCGGGAGCTTTATGGTGCAAAATGAATTCTTGCGCCCCGTGTCGCGGCGGGAAGCCTATGAGGCAGACATCACCTACGGCACAAACCATGAATTCGGCTTTGATTATCTGCGCGACAATTTGGCGCATAGTTTGGCGCAAAAAGTTCAGCGCGGGTGGTACTACGCGATTATTGACGAGGTAGACAGCATTTTGATTGATGAGGCGAGGACTCCGCTTATCATCTCCGCTCCGGACACGGAATCAAGCCAGCTCTATAAGACGTTCGCGCGGCTGGTGGCGGGGCTGAACAAAGACACCGATTATACTGTTGACGAAAAACAGCGGAGCGTTTTTATTAACGAAACGGGAATAGAAAAAGTTGAGCGGACGTTAAATATAAAGAACCTCTACGCGCCGGAAAACTTGCGGCTCTCGCACTATCTTGAAGAATCTTTGAAAGCAAAAGAATTGTTTTTGCGCGACAAGGAATATGTGGTGAAAGACGGAGAAATTATTATTGTT
>CAYJCQ010000026.1:0-7897 GCA_964368725.1 uncultured Candidatus Saccharibacteria bacterium | reverse complement strand
AGCCTAGCGGAGAAGCCCTACGAAAGCAAAGAGCGGGCTGCCCTGCGCCGCTACTTCCAGGCGGCCCTTGGGCAGACGCCCAAAGCCGCATCGCCTACCCCAACGCCTGCGCCAGCAGTGCCGACGCCTACTCCTACGCCGACCCCCACACCCACTCCGCAATCATCCGCAACATGGACACGCCAATTCGGCAGTATTGCCGGCGATAACGTTTTTGGGGCGGCAACCGACGCAAGCGGCAATACCTATGTAGTCGGAGATACGCCCAACTCCATAGACGGACAGCCCAATTCCGGCTCTAATGACGGCTTTATAGGAAAGTACGACTCAAGCGGCAATAAACTTTGGGTGCGCCAGCTCGGCGGCACTGGCTGGGACACCCTCAAAGGAGCGGCAGCCGACGGATCAAATGTTTATGTAGTGGGCCTTACTTACGGTTCAATTGATGGTCAAGCCAATGCCGGAAACACAGACGCGATTGTGGCAAAATACGACTCAAACGGCAATAAGGTATGGGTGAGAGAATTCGGCGCGTCTTTGAACGACCAGCTCTATGACGCGGCAATTGACGGCTCGGGCAATATCTACGTCTCCGGCCACACCGACACGTCTTTAGACGGCCAAACCAATGCCGGTTTCACCGACGCTCTGCTTATAAAATATGATTCAAGCGGCAACAAGCTCTGGACACGGCTTTTGGGAACCGCAAGACATGACAAAGCAGAGGGCTTGGCAGTGGATGCTTCGGGCAACGCCTATATCGGCGGCTGGACTAGAGATTCTTTGGACGGACAGCCGCTCGCCGGAGGCGATGATCTTTTTGTGGCAAAATACGATACCAATGGTACTAAAATATGGGTCAGGCAAAACGGGACAGCCGGTTCTGACTACGCGTTCGGAGTCGGCATTGACAGTTCAAATAATATTTACGCCTCCGGATACACCAATGACTCTTTTGACGGCCAAAGCAGCGCCGGCGCGTATGATATTCTGCTTACCAAATACGACGCGAGCGGCAATAAACTCTGGAGCCGGCAGATTGGCGGGCCGGGGAACGACTTGAACGGCCGAGTGGCAGTAAATCAAAATGGAATATTTGTTTCCGGTTACTCAAACGGCCCGACTTTTGACGGCCAAACAGTTTCCGGCTATGCCGATGCTTTTTTGGTAAAGTATGACTCAAGCGGCAATAAAATCTGGACCAAAATTGTGGGTACCGGAAGCGATGACTTCGGAGCGAGGGTTACTGTGGACGGCGCGGGCGGCGTCTATGTTTCAGGATATACGGGCGGCGCATTTTCCGGACAAACCAGCGCCGGCGGGTACGACGCATTCGTGGCAAAATTCGACGGGAGCGCGCAGGCAAAGTCGGGCGTGTCCGAACAGCTGGCGAATATCGCGGCGGCGATTGCCAAACTCGCGGAAGTAATCAAAAAACTCTTGGGAATTGTGGATTAAAAAAGAAATTTTACTTATAGAATGAAAAAAGCAATAATTGACAAGATGACTGGTTGCGGTTATCTTATTTTTAGTTCCCTAGGCTTTTCAGAAAAGGGGGTGGATATGCCCGGAACGGAAATTGACGAACCAATCACGGATTTTATCCGGAGGTCAAGGCGCCTCGCTTCAATGATGCCCGGCGACGTATTTCTCGTCACTTTCTCCCTAAACGGATATCCCGGCGCCAAAAATCTGATAGCCATGGTTGAAGACGGCCACATGTGGATGCCGAACGGAGAACTCGTTGATCTTAAGGCGGCGGCCGACACGCGCGTCTGGGCAGGCGGTGGCAAACTGCGCACATTTACGATTCATCTGACCGGCCAGTTTCAGAAAAGGCAGTTTGACAAAAAGGTGCGCCCATTCATGGACGGCCCCCTGCGCCGCCGCGGACAACAATCAAAAAGCCGTGATGGCGCGCCAAGCAACAATTAAACGCGCGAATCAAGCTTTCCGTAAACAGCTCCTCTCTCTAACAATTGCCGATGCCCGATCGCCAAAAAAGGCGGCGGGCTTTTTTATTGACAGCTTAATGGACCAACTATGTGCTATAATTTGAGGGAAAGGCCGATGTCAAAATCATCAAATTAAAAATATGGCTCGTAGAATTATTCGTTCAAACGGGGGGTTTTCCCTGGTTGAACTCCTGCTTTATTCCGGCATCTTCGCGGTGATCGGAAGTTTAATGACCGGGGTGCTTTTTACGGTCACAAGGGTCGGGGAAGGAACTCCCAGCGCGGTTGAAGTTTCAAATCAGGTTAACTTCGTGATGCAGACCATAAACCGGCTGGTCAAAGAATCAAGCGCGGTAATGGTAAACTGCTCCACGGCCGAACCGGTAAAAGACAATGACCAGGCGGAAGGATTAAACTGCGCCGGCTACACGGACGGCCAATCGTTCCTGGGCAAATCACAGCCGGTTCTGCGCCTGCGCATGAATGATTACCTGGGCAACCCTACTGACCGCGATCCGATCGTAATATGGAAAGACATTTCTACGGGAGCCATAAAAATCAAAGAAAGTTCGGCCGCGGCCACGGACCTTACGACGAGCCGGGTGGTTGCGGACAAGCTTGAATTCCGCAAATTCACCAACTACCCGGGACACGACACTATCGCGATTGATCTCCAATTGAGCTTCAACACGCAGAATCCGGCGGAAAAAGCGGAACGCTACGTCCAGGGCGCAATCTCGCGCGTATCGGCCGCGACTTTTGACGCGGGACTTTTCCCGGGCGCCAGCGGCTTTGACATCGGCTTATCCGGAACGCCGTGGCGCGACCTTAATATACAGAACGCGTATGTAACCGGAAAAATGGGCATCGGCGTAAATCCCCCGCTTACGGATGAACTTCATATAAACGGCGACATCAACATCAGCGGAGCCGGAAACGGCATAATTTTTCCCGATGCCACAAAACTTACCTCTGCCAGCGCGATCGGCAATGGAACCCTTACCTCAATCTCCGAAGGCGACAGCACGCTTACTTTTTCTCCAAATCCGATTACGACAACCGGAACGATAAAAATCAATCTGGCTAATCCGAATACCTGGACCGGCGCCCAGACGTTTAACGCCGGCGCCAATTTCCCCGGTTCCGGCGTTTGGAACACACTGGGCCGAGTCGGAATCGGCACCTCAAACCCCCAAAAAGACCTGCATGTAAGCGGCGGCGCGATCCGACTGGAACACACGAGCCCGGAAGTACAGCTTGACGTAACCGCGAGCACGCAAGATTTCAATATCGCGGCATTTAACGGACTTTTAAGATTGCAAACCGGAGATACGGCGGTGGGAACTTATACAGACAGAGTTGTTATGGATTCAAGCGGCAATGTCGGTATCGGTACGACGAATCCCCAAGCAAAACTGCATGTTGAAACAGGCGACACATCCGAAGTACAAATCAGAAGCGGCAACACTTATATCATTGAAAGGGCCTTTAATACTTCGCCGAAGCGAGGCGAAGTCGGGGTATATGATGCAAGCATTCCTGGTTGGGGTAATCTTGTGCTTCAGAGCAACGGCGGTAACGTCGGTATCGGCACCCAAGCTCCGGGAGCAAAACTTGCTGTCAGTACAAATTCCACTGTTGTTACGCCTTCAACGCTAACTATCGCCCATTTCATCGGCGGCAACTCAAGCGAAAGGAGACTGCTGGTAGATGCCTTTGTCAACTCGCCTCTATTTACGGGCAGAAAAGCAAATGGCACCGCAGCCGTGCCTTCGGCTTTGTTAAGCGGGAACGAAATTGTGGCCTTTAACGCAATGGGTTATGGCGCGACCGGGTATTCCAGTGGATCAAGAGCAGCTCTTAAAATGAATGCCGCGGAGAACTGGACTGATACGGTTCAAGGGACATATCTAACGCTCAACACGACGGCTGTCGGCGGCACCACCGAAACAGAACGCGTGAGAATCACCGACAGCGGCAGTGTCGGCATAGGCACGGCAAACCCGACAGCTGGCTTCACGCTTGACGTTGTGGGCAATATTAAATCAAAAGGGATGCACGCGGAAGAAACCGGGACAAGCAATCCCACGTTCACCGCGCAAGCGCTGGGAACCGGAAATAGTCAATTAAAACTCGTTGATGGCTCCGGCATTGGCTGGGTCGTATTCAATAATAACGCTTCTGCCGACAGGTTGGACATAGGAAATATACTTTCTGGCGGCACCTACGGCACCGCACGCCTTGTGATTGATTCTACCGGCGATGTCGGCATAGGTAACACCAGCCCAGGCCAGAAACTCGATGTCTCTGGAACCGTTAAGGCGACTGGACTGCAAATCACGACAGGCGCTGTAAGCGGTTATATTTTAACTTCCGATGCTTCGGGAAACGCTACTTGGCAGGCGGCGCCCGCGAGCGGCATAGGCGGTTCCGGCACTGCCGACTACCTGCCGCTCTGGCTTACCGGCGGTACTTCGCTTGGAAATTCGGCAATAGCCCAAAGCGGTTCTAATGTCGGCATCGGGACGGCTGCCCCCAGCCAAAAGTTAGATGTCATGGGAATAATTCAGGCACAAAACTCTGACTTCTTTACCGGCCTGCTACTTAAAGGGACTACCGTCTCGAGCACCCGTTCCCCCAACATTCAATTTCAAGACAATCAGGCAACGCCCCAAAGCATTCGCTTGCGCAAAGACGGCGCCGGACTCATCGTAGTCGGGACTGATCTAATAACTCGAGCCCAAATAGGTGGAGATGCCACTACTAATAGTTATTTCAATAGCGGCAATGTCGGCATCGGTACGACGGCGCCTACACAAAAACTTGACGTTTCAGGAGATATTAATACCTCCGGCGTGTACCGGAAAGACGGCGTATCCGGAGTATCATCGCTCACCTGCGGCGGCGGTCTTACGCCCAGCGGCCTTACCATATCAGGGGGCATAATCACTTCCGCCGGCACCTGCTCCTCAATCGGCGGCCTTGTAAGCGGCACAACAGATAAAATTGCCAAATTCACCGCTGGAAACGCGGTAGGAGATTCAATAATCACCGAAAGCGCCGGCAATATCGGCATAGGAAACTCATCTCCGGCAACAACGCTTGACGTTACCGGACAAATCACAACTCGTGGGAGCAATTCCGGCATAGTTATTTTTGACCGCTTAGGCGGCGGCGCCTCGTTTCTGCTTTCAAGTCCGAGCGCCGGTATTTTTAAATTGATTGACCAATCAAACAGTCTCACAAGAATGGAAATTGATGCGTCTGGCGATGTGGGAATCGGTACTACGGCGAGTCCGGCCCAGAAGCTCCATGTGGTCGGCAACGCGCGCATAACCGGAATCGCTTTCTGCGACACGATTGATACCAACGCTTCCGGCGACCTCGCCTGTGGCACGGACGCGACTGGCATCACCGTTGAATCGGATCCCCAAGTAGGCACGCTTGTAACAAATGATGTCCCCCGTTGGAACGGCACCGCGCTCACAGCAGGCCTCATCACCGACAACGGAGCCACGGTTAATGTAAACGGCATACTGCAAACCGCAGGCGGCGCGACTCTGAACACCGGCGGGGCCCAATACGGACTTATCGTAAACTCGGGCAATGTCGGCATCGGTTTGTCCAGTCCGGACACGCTGCTTCACTTATCAGCAGTTGATCCGGCCATACGCCTCACTGATGCCGGAGATTTGAATTGGGAACTAAAAGCGCAAGGCACGGCTGGCACAAGAAGATTTTCTGTTATAGATGCAAGTACGGGACCGGAGTTGTTCACGGTTGAGCAAACGGGCGACGTCGGCGTCGGGGACTCAACGCCTGACGCGAAATTTGATGTTGACGCAGGCACTTTAGGCACCGTGGCCGGCAACACGCTCCAAGTATCAAACGCTTCATTTATTACCGGTACCAACAACAATCAACTAACGGTGGAAGGGGTGCGAAAAAGCGCGGGCACCGATTGGACCACGGCGGCTTTTAAAATAAAGAGACGTATTGACATCACCGATGCGGGCTATATTCAATTCGGCGGCACAGCCGCCGCAAGCGGAGATGATCTGATTACCTTTGGAGAAGGCAGCACCGAATATATGCGCATTGACGGCGACGGCGATGTCGGCATCGGCACCAACGCTCCTTCCGCAAAACTTCATGTTTCTGGAAGTGTGCGCATAGCCGATCCCGGACTCGCCTCCTGCGATACGATTGATACCGACGCTTCCGGAAACCTCATCTGCGGGACTGATTCGGGCGGCACCGTCGGCCCGGGCACAGCGAACAAAGTCGCGAAATTCACAGGAACCGGCACGACTGTCGGCGACTCCATTATATCTGACAATGGCACGAATATTGGAATCGGGAACACTTCCCCGCTTGCGCGGCTCGACGTGAAAGGAAGCGGGAATGCCGCCACGTCTTTTGGAATCGGTGTCCAAAACAGCGATGGAACCTATATCTTTGGCGTTCGCGATGACGGCACAATCGGTCTCGGCTACGCGAACTCTCCTTACCGCGTGCATATACTGGGGAGGCCGGACGTAACGGACAGTGTAATCATTACCGCTGGAGCCGATACGGGAGCCGCGGGCACGCCGGACATCAATGTCGGCATCGGCACCCTGGCGCCAGCGGGTATTTTAGACATCTCTGGCGACAGTAAACAGGTCTTCCTGCAACCGGCAGCAGTCACCGCGAATGGCGGATTAAAGAATAGCCCCGATCTGATCTTGCGGGGTAAATACGATTCTAACACTACTACTTCTGTAACCAGCAGTAACTTCAACTTTACTCTAAGAAACATCACAACCGCTGGAGGAGCTTCCCCGGCCTCCAGATTGAGCTTCATCAACAACGCGGGCACAGAAGTGATGTCAGCATTGAGCAACGGCAACGTCGGCATCGGCACTACAAACCCCGATTATAAACTTGCCGTTGTCGGCAATGTGAATATAAGCGGCACCATTACCGGCGCTACGCGCGGCTTTGGAGGAACGTACCAGAAAAATTTATCGCTTGGTACTTGTGTATATCCAAACCCCCTGATTACTCCCACGCCTAACTGTTCATGCCCTGCCGGATTTACGGCAACCCAAGTCGGGCGCTTTTGCAACTCCACCGGCGCTTGCACCATCCAGACGCTTGACGAATTGTATATGTGCTGGAAATAACGCAGATTCAAGGTCTGAGATATGAAAAATTATTCCAAAATCGGCAATCGTCCCGGCAAACCCGCCTATCGCACGCCCGCGCAATTCCGCTATCGCCAATTCATAAAAATCGCTAAAATAAAAAGAAAGTGAAACGGCTGGCAATTTTCGCGATACTTATAATAATAGCGGTTTTTACGATTTTCTACGCCGTTCAAAGAAAAACCGTCCAGGCGCCTGCTCCGCCGAATTCAGAGCCGAGCACGACCGCCAACTCGCTTATGAAAATCTCAAGTCCGGCTTTCAACCATAACGGATTTATTCCAAAAAAGTTCACCTGTGATGGCGAGGATGTAAACCCACCGCTCTTAATTTCTGACACTCCAACAAACGCAAAAAGTTTGGCGCTTATTATGGACGATCCTGACGCGCCAGTAGGTACTTGGGTTCACTGGACAATCAGGAACATAACGCCGCAGACAACGGAAATCCCCGAAAACACCGCCCCGCTTGGAGCGTTTGAGGGCGTAACCGACTTTGGCAAGCCCGGTTATGGAGGCCCATGTCCGCCAAACGGCACTCACCGTTATTTCTTTAAACTCTACGCCCTGGATATATTGTTTACCCTGCCCCAGACCGCCCGAAAAGCCGACACAGAAAAAGCAATGCAAGGGCATATTTTAGATAAAGCGGAGCTTATAGGGTTATACACAAGGCAATATTGATTGATCTTCTATAAGAGAAAGGATATAATTATTAGAATAGAAAAGGGCGTTCACGTTTTAAATTTTTAAA
>CAYJCQ010000025.1:0-7942 GCA_964368725.1 uncultured Candidatus Saccharibacteria bacterium | reverse complement strand
TTGGCCAATCTTTAAACTCGGCAAAATAAGCCGGTGCACCTCCCGATAACCCAACGAAGCCATCATCTCTTTCAACGACTTCATAGGATTCTTTTTTGAGGAAGAATGCCCATACCTCTTCCGTAAGCGTCTTTGTCTATGTTCATATTGGTTTGATTACGATTAGGATTTATATAAATGTATCTGCGTCAAGCGAGCCCGAGAAAATTACGCCTAACTCGTTTTTAGGCGGTGAGTTTGTGTGATATGATCAATATTAGGTTGATTATACGACCTTTTGGATATTTTTTATGTCAATGGATAATTTAAATAATTTACTGGAGCGCGTTCAAATTGAGCTAAAACTTAGGAATTACAGCTATCAAACCGTAAAAAGTTATTTATACTGCCTTAAAGAGTATTTTACCTTTAAAGGCGGAAATTTGGAAGCGGTTACTATTGATAATATCAAATCGTTTTTACTGGATAAACAATCAAAAAACGCATCGCCGCAAACTGTAAATCTGTATCTCAACGCGATTAAATTCTTTTATCGCGATATTGCAAAGTCGCAGGAAAAAATTGATTTAAAATTCGCCAAACGTTCAAAAAAATTGCCGGTTGTCTTGTCCAGAAATGAAATATTGGAACTCGTTAATTCTTTAACCAATCCAAAACACAAACTCCTTATCTCGCTTGCCTACGGAGCCGGCTTGAGGGTCAGTGAGGCAATCAATTTGCAAGCCCAAGACATTATTGTTGACGAACTGACGCTTCATCTGAAAGAAGGCAAGGGCAAAAAAGACCGGATAACAATAATGCCCGAAAAGCTTAAGTTCGATATTCAGAATTTAATTGCCGGCAAGAACGCCGGAAAATATGTTTTTGCAAGCGAGCGAGGCGGCAGATTGACCGAGCGCACGGCGCAGAAAATATTTTATAACGCCTTGAAGCGAACCGGTATAAAGAAGCAGGCAAGCTTTCATTCGCTCCGGCACAGCTTTGCCACTCACCTGCTTGAAAACGGAGTTGATGTTCGCTATGTGCAGGAATTGCTCGGGCACTCAAACATACGAACAACTCAAATATATACGCAAGTTACAAATCCCAATCTGAAGAATATCAAAAGTCCGCTTCTTTGAAATATGCATCGAATTTCAGCTGTCCTCTTTCTTCTTTTTCTCTTAACCGAAGCTGTCCTTGCCCACGGCACGCGCTACTTTGAATTCGCGCCGGATATTTCCAATCCTCATCCGGTGGCGTTATATCAGACGCCCGCACAGCAATTTTATCCTCCGAACGACTTTTTGGACGGAGTTGATTTATGGATTGACAATGACGGCTCTCCGGGCACGGCGACTTTTGAACTCCGAAATTCCGCAAACGCGCTCCTAGCTACGAGAACCGTAACCGTGCCTTCAATAGCTCCTGCTTTCGGGGGTACAAGATTTCATATTGACTTAGGATCTCTAGTCCAGGTTTCAAATAATTCACTCTATACGCTGCGCATTATAAGCTCTTTGCCTAAACTGAACTTATATCAGGCGAATCTTCTGCAAGTTCTCCAGCACAACGCCCAATATTATTCCGATTATGTCGTGGAGCCGGCGCTCTTGGGTTCGTCTCCCCAAAGTTTTGCCTTCAAATTCGCGCTGTATGAAGGAAAGGAAACCGCGCCTCCGTTGATTTCAAATATAAAAGCATCTGTTCTGTCCCCTACAAGCGCGCGGCTGGACTGGAACGCTAATGAGCCCTCTGACGGCAGAATTGACGCCGTTCCGCAATCAGGAGGCAATACCTTAACTAGCGGTTTTTCCAACGCTTACACTTATTGCCCGACCCAAGGAACTGCGACCTGTAACGCCGCAATTAGCGGTTTAAGCCCAAACACGGCTTATAATTATACCCTTACTGTTCAGGACTCGTGGGGCAATCAGGCGACCGCGAACGGAGCCTTCACTACTCCGGCCGGACCAACTCCGTCGCCGTCAGCTCAATCGCCAACCGCAACCCCAGCGACAACCTCATCGCCTGCCCCTTCAACGAGCCCCGGCCAAGCCCCATCGCCCAGCCCGACTGCGACTCAACCAAGCGGAACTCCGTCGCTTTCCGCTTCTCCAACGCAAGCCGCAGGCGTAACCCCGCCGCCCCAGAACACGCAGTCGCCGCCGCCAGCCGCAAATACGCCGCAAACATCAAATCCGGCTCAATCAAGCGGTTCCGGAGGAGGCGCGCCGGTCCAGATAACTATCGCCGATTCTGATGGTTCAGATTCGGATTATACCCCGGTTTTAATTATAGAATTTACGGCTCCGGAAACAGGAAGGCCAATCACGGGCTATAAAATAGAAATTATCTCGGAAGAAACCGGAGAAGTAGAAAGAGAACTGATTGTCTCCGGCGACACCCGCAAGCTGGTTCTGGAAAAACTCGCGCCGGGCCGCTACCTACTGCGCGTGTTCGCTCTAAAAAACGGCGCCTTTGAACAACTCGGCGAACCAACGCCGTTTATAATCTCCGTAACCCCCCCGCCAAAACCGTTTGGCATAAAGGCGATCGCGATAGCGATTTTGCTTATTGTCCTCGCCATTGCCGTTATTTCCGCGATTCTCCGCGTCTCAAGAAAATAGATCGCCGTCCTAACTAACTTATTCATGGTGCCGTTTCTTTTCGCAGGAACCATAAGCGGAGCCAACCATGAAATCACCGAACCCCGCACCAATCAACAACAACATTTTATAAAACATCGCCTCTTTTCGTAGCAACCCGCTCCGGCTCGCATAAATCTAATTCGCTCGGCTACGCAAATTCATCACCCTGCGCACTTCGTTAGCGGGTACCCGGTGAATTTGCTACTCGCTCATTGATTTATTGGCTCGCCTACACTTATGGTTGCTACGAAAAGAGGCGATGTCTTTAACCTCACTTCACCTCTTCCCAGGAGATAACTTCATACTGGCTTGAAGTCAAAGGAAATCCCGGCGGCGGATTAAAAGCGAGATTAGGGTCGTAGAGAATATCCCTGATGTTATAGCCCGAGCAATATACGCCGCTACAAGTCCAGCTGAATCCGTAGCGCTGATTGGTGACCAGCATGCCGTAAAGCGTGATTTTGTTTCTCATCGCCTCCAAGCCGCAATACTGCTGCTGCCCTGACGGCGCCCGGTAATAATGCCTTCCCACGCGCTCGTCAGCCGCGATAATGGCTCCGTCAATGCGCAGATTATCCTTACTGTAGAGTCCGACATTAAAATCGTTCTGAGCAATAAGTCCTATCGCGTCCTGGCCGTCATAATTCGTATACAAAAGATCGTTATTAACGGTAATGCTGGTTTCGGTTGAGGGATTCTGGGGAAAGCGTGCCGAAGCGATTGTCACGCGGGCGGTATTAACCTGTCCGCTTACCCAGACATGATCTTCAAAAAACACCAGGCCGTTTGCGGGAATCGGATAAATGCCAACAGTTGTTGTCGCCTGCACGCTCCAAATTTCCCAATCTTTATCCGCTACCTGATTTGAGCAGCCGCCGGGTTTGGGTACCAGCGACTGCACCTTATAAACGTCCAGAGTGTCGTTGGATTTTAAAACCACCTCATATCCCTGCGCGCCCGAATTCGGAAAATAGAGTCCGCTTGATTGGGCATTTGATTTAATCTGGGAAAGCGTAGCCATTAGCCCGGTAAAATCAACGGCAGGAACGGGGAACGACCTTCCCGCTAAAAATACGTCCGGCCGGTTCGGTACCGGAGTGGTCGGCGGCGCCTCTGCCGGAATAAAATTATTGTTAACTGTTGAAGTGGCCGGCGGCGAATTGCGGTGCGTATGAACGCCAAACTCGTTGGTGCCCGAATGATCCGGATCATTATAATCCGGCAACGAGCTGGTAACGATATTGTTCGCCGTGCCGTCAAAACGTATGCCCTTATTGGAATGCACCGGTCCGGAAACGGTCGTGCCCGCGCCGAAACGTATGTCGTCGTTGGCCAAAATCGCGTAAGAAGTGAAACTTGGAATCGCGAGTTTCGCTTCAATGATCCTTATCGCTTTGGACTCGGCGTAAACCTTGCCGGTGGAACGTATCACGACCAAAGTGCCCCCGATCGGAGGCGGGGTAATTGATAGAATGTATTCCCCTATCACGGCTCCGGTTTTGTCCGTAAATGGAATCGTATATGGGCCGGACTGGCCCGTTCCGTTGGTATAATCAGTCGGGTTGTGCGCCAGGTGCCACCGATAATACTCAATTCCCGCCTCGGCGATCTGGAAAGCCTGCTCGGAATAAAATTCCAGATTGGCTACATTAACATTATAAAGCGCTAGATTCACAAGCGCGGTGATAAACACAACCGCCAGGGCAGAAATAACTAGAGATTGGATTAAAATCTGTCCTTTATGCTTAACCGTCATAAGTCATTAGTAATTAGTAATTTTTCATAAGTTATCCTTAAGATTGCGAATCGTAACTTGGCTGGATACGGTGATGGGCGACGGAAGCAACGCAAGATCCTCATCAACGGTTATGGAAATCCCAATGAGACGTATAAGAATCACATTAACCGGCTGAACCAAAGGCGTCGTAGTCCCCATATAGTTTGTATCGTAATAACTGAATATCTGCGGCGCGTCCGCGGTGACGATATTGCGGAGTGCGAGCACAAGGGTTTCCTGCGCGGTTGAAGTCGCGTAAGTGACCGGCTGGCCGGTTGGTTCAACCACGCTTTTCCACAGATCGCCGCCGCTTAAAAAGTAATGAACGCGCTCTTTGGCCGCGTCTTTGTCAATGTTGGCGTAAAAAGCGAGCGAGGTGCTCGCGGTAATCTCAAGCGGATAACCGCCGACATCCGACTGCGCCGCGGTTCGGAGCTCCTCTACAATTTCGTCAATCACTTTTTCCGTGTCGCGCTGGACCGTCAATCCTTTCCCCAAAAAAGCATTGATTGAAAAGAAATCAGTTTGGAAAACCGCGATCGCGCCGGAGGCGAGAAGCAAAACCGCAAGCGCGATCACAATTTCTATTATCGTAAATCCCCTCTTGTCTTTTTTAATCATATCTTTATTGACTCAATGAAACTACCGTTTCCTGCCAAGGGAAATTAACGGTGGCAAGGCCGTTATACGGCTGGTAGCCGGCAAGATTCACCGAAAGGTTGTAGGTTTGAGATGTCAGTCCGGAAAAAAGAACCTGCCCCGGGGGTACGCAGGCGGAAGCGAAAGTCAAAGCAAAATCCGAGAGATTCGGAGTAAAAGTTGAAGAAGCGGTTCCTAAATAAACTTGGTAACGCGCGTACCGGTCGCCGTTGTGAATTGAATTTATGCCGGTCAGGGCTGCGGTGTAATAAGTGGCTCCGGTGCCGTCAGGGCCCAAAAAATTCCATGACGCCGGAACTGAAGTGGTCGCGGTCGCGATCTGGACGCGCAAGCTGTCCGGCCCCGCGTCTGGCGTCTGGCTCTGGGGCGCCAAGAAAATATCGTAGAAGTTGCTCGCGGAACCGGCATCAAAAACGGAGGAAGTTAAAACGCCTGATGACGCGTAAGTGGAAGTGGCAATAGTAATCAACTTCAGTTCGCCCGCCGGCGATAGGATGTCAATATTCCCATCCTGCGCGTCGTATTTCGCAGAATCAATAAAAAGTAACTGCCCGCTTCCTCCGGACCAGTCGGTTTGCCGCCAGGCGCCTCTGCCGGTCGTCTGGGTATTCGCGTAACTCCCTCCGGTAAGCGTTACCGATGCGTTTGTGAGGGGCAGGCCGGTTGCCGCGTCTTTAACCGTGATCAGAAGAGCCGAAGGATTTTTTGGCTCCAGAATGAATTTAAGATTTTGAGAAGAATTCGGGACTATATTCAAGGGCGGAAGCGGAATCGTACCCCGAAGATCATTGGTAGCGTGCGTAACCGAAAAAGAATAATTATCCCACTCAACGCCTCCGACCGAAACGGCCCCGTTCGCGTCGGTCGCGAACGATTGGCTGAATTTCGGTACGTCTGGATTAGTGCCAATGAGTTTCACGCCAGTCATCACGAAATTCGCGCCTGAAACAGGTTGGCACGCTTCGCTTAAGCTAGAAACAGCCAAACTTGAAATACGATCTATGGCAAAGGTCGCTTGAGTAATCTGGCCGGCGGCCACCGTAGAGTGAACCTTGATCGGATTGGGATTCTGGACGCTCGGCGCGTAGGTCTGATCCTGCGAATAAGCGGCTTTTGAAACCGTAATCTGGTACGACTGGACCGAGGGCGGCACGTCAACGATTTTAAGAAATCCGGTTGAATCGGTGACGTCCGTAATGGATATCGCCGGCGCAACCGAAGAATTTACGACTTGAACGGTCGCGCCAGCGACCGGCAAGCCATTGGCATCAATTACCTGGACGAAAAGAGCGCCGTTCGCGCTCGCGGTTTCAAGACCTTTTGGGGCGACTCGGGCGGCGAAAGAGAATATATTCGGGACAGCGCACGAGTCGCAGGCAAAAGACAGTTCAACCAGTTTGTAGTCGGCGGGCGAAGTATCGCCTGGCGAGCCGCCCAGCGTGCCATCATAAGGATCGTCTATGTTTCTGATCGCAGTAGTGACTGTAAACGTGTGCCCTTCTTTAGTTTTGGTTTGGATAGCCGGAATAATTCCGGAAGGGATTCCGCCTACGGTGCCGATGTTCTTATACTCCAAATTTCTGATAAGCTCCATTTCCTGATTGGCGATCGTGGCCGCGGCGATGCGCGCCTCGGTAAGGGCGTAAGTATCCAAGAGGACGATGTAACCGCGGTAGACGCTAAAAGCAACGATTGAGATGATCGCTATGCCGATTATCGTTTCAATAAGCGTAAGCCCTCGTTCTACGGTTCGCCTATTACGCATAATTTATTTTACCTGCCTTGTAAGCTGATAGATTGGCGTAATGAAAGAAAGGGCGATGAAACCGACGATACCGCCCATAAAAAGCAGGAGTACCGGCTCCAAAATTCCGGAGAGGTTTTTCACAAAATCATCAACCTCGGCCTCGTAATGATCGGCGAGATAAAAAAGGTTTTCGGTGAGATTGCCCGTGTTCTCGCCTATTTCAAGAAGATTGACGAGCATGTCCGGAAACAGTTTGGGTTTTTTACGGAAATAATGAGAAATAAATTCACCTTTCTTGACCGATTCGGCCGCGCCGTCAAGCTCTCCGCGATAGACCAAATTAGTGAGCGTGGCTGCCGTAATTCCGAGCGCTTCAATGATTTTAACGCCGCTCCGGAGCAACAGTCCCAAAGTACGGGCCATATTCGCCATGTTGAAATTGACTATCGCCTTTCCAAAAAGCGGCAGATAAAAAAGAATTGCCTGGTAAGCGCGCTTAACCGCCGGAACCCTTAGCGCGAAACGGAAACCGATAATAAAAAGGATCGCGCCGATCAAAATCCAAACACCGTAGTTTGAGACGATTTCGGAAATTTTTATGAGTAAACGGGTCGTAAACGGCAGTTGCGCCTTGAAATTTTCAAAAAGCGGCAGGATTTTGGGGAAAACGAAAATAATCATGGTGGAAGCGATAATCACGGTTGCGATTAAAATTATGATCGGATAGATCATCGCGCCCCTGACTTTTTTGCGCAGATCGGCTTTTTTCTTCAGCTCATCTCCGAGATAGATCAGGTTCTCCGGCAGAGTTCCGCTCGTCTCCGCCACCCTTATGATGTTTATAAAAAGTTCGCCGAACAGCGGCCGGAATTTTTCCAAAGACGCGGAAAGGAACATGCCTTTGTTTGTGTCTTCAATCAAACTGGTGATAACTGTGCGAAAAGATCTGGTTCTAGCCTGCCCCTGGAGCATCTTTAAGCTGTTTACGAGCGAAACGCCCGCCTTGAGCGCGAGCGCTAGGTTCTTGGTAAACACCAGTTTTTCCTGAAGCGATACCCGTAGAAAAATATTGCTATTCATGGAAGACGCGGAATACTTCTTCTATTGTCGTGACACCCTGCGCGGCTT